>NZ_CP045321.1 GCF_009363255.1 Roseivivax sp. THAF197b
ATGAGCGAAGCAGAACAGGATCTAGATATCGCCATCGGGCACTACGCGGAACTTCTCGCGTCGAACCTGCATGCTCAGCGCGCTGCACACTTCCCACCAGATGCAAAGAAGGAGATGCGCACTTTGACCAGCGGCGAAGCTGCTGAGCTCCTTGGCGTCGACCATACCTATCTTCGGAAGCTTCATCGAGAAGGAAAGATCGTTGACGTCGAGACGACGGCTGGAAGTCATCGCCGCTATACGCTCGACGATATCTGGGAAATCCGACAGACGCTTGAAGGAAACGCAAAAAAGTCTGGAACTTACGTGCCTGGACGTCGCGACGGTGACGAGCTTCAAGTCATTTCAGTGGTGAACTTCAAGGGCGGGTCCGGCAAAACGACGACGTCTGCTCACCTCGCTCAGCGCTTGGCGCTCAAGGGGTACAGGGTTCTTGCGATCGATCTCGACCCCCAAGCATCTCTTTCGGCTCTTCACGGAATCCAGCCAGAACTCGACCTCATGGAGGGCGGAACCCTCTATGATGCCGTTCGCTATGACGATCCGGTTCCGATCGCCGAAGTGATCCGCAAGACCTACATCCGCGGCCTTGATCTTATCCCGGGCAACCTTGAACTCATGGAGTTCGAGCACGAGACGCCTGCTGCGATCCAGCGAGGCGGAGCGAAGGCGTTCTTCGCGAGAGTTCATGACGCACTCGATAGTGTTGAAGCGAACTACGACGTTGTTGTGATCGACTGTCCGCCGCAACTTGGTTTCTTGACAATGTCAGCACTTTCCGCGTCCTCGGGTGTGCTCGTGACGGTTCACCCGCAGATGCTTGACCTTATGTCGATGTCCCAATTCCTGCGAATGACTGCGGATCTCCTTGGAGTAATCAGGGATGCAGGCGCAAATCTGCGCTTCGATTGGCTTCGCTTCTTGCCAACGCGATACAAAGTCGGCGACGCGCCACAGACCGAAGTCATCGCCTTCATTCGCGGGCTCTTTGGGAGGTCGGTCCTGACCAATCACATGGTTGAGTCGACCGCAATTTCTGATGCCGGCTTGACCAAGCAAACGCTCTACGAAGCTGACAAGAAGGACTTCACGCGTCAGACGTTTGATCGTGCGATCGAATCTATGAACGCAGTGAACGATGAGATCGCTGAAATCATCCAGAACACATGGGGGCGGAATGGCAAGAAAGCCTAAACTTGGCCTGCCGCTGCAGACCCTTCGCAACGCTCCTGACGCTCTTGAAGGGCGCCGACTGCGTGGCGGTGTTTTTGAGATCGATCCGGTGCAGATTGTTACCGAAGGACGGTTGGATGACAGGCTTCAGATTGAAGTTGAGGGCCTGAAGAACTCTATTTCCAAGAACGGTCAGCGTGTGCCTGTCTTGGTCCGCCCACTGGAAGGCGATCGCTACAACCTGATCTATGGCCGCAGACGCTTGGAAGCATGTCGCGAACTCGGTATCAAAGTTCGAGCCATCGTCACAGAGGTTGAAGGTGATCAAGCGCTTCGAGATCAGCTTCTCGAGAACCAAGAGCGTCGTGATCTGAGCTTTATTGAACGTGCGCTTGTAGCGACGGCGCTTCTAGACGGCGACCATTTGGAAGGGGCTGAGCGCACCAATCGTGGTGTCGCCGAAGTCCTTAACCTCCACGAAGCTGGGGTTTCACAGCTCTTGAGTGTCGTTCGGACGGTCGGCGAGGATCTCATCCAGGCAATTGGTGCAGCTCCTGGGATTGGTCGCCCGAGATGGGAAGAGCTCAAAAAGGCTTTGGGTGCCTACGACGGTGATCGGGACCAACTGCTAGCCATAGCTCATGCAGCCAAGTCCGGAAGTTCCGGCTCGGCCGATGAGGTTTCTGAGCGTGCGTTTCTCGCAGTTCTGGCAGCTGCGAAGAGCGCAGAGAAGAAAGCAAGCCCGTCTAGAAAGGGTGTGCCTGCTTTGGCGATCCCCGGTGTTGGAGCTGCGACGGTCAAGACTAGCCGCCAAGGCAAGCAGCTCAAACTTGATCTAACTACGGATGAACCTGATTTTATCAGCTGGTTGGAGGGCAACGCCCCAAAGCTGATTACCGAGCTTCATGAGCGCTGGAAGCGTTCAGGAGACTGAGGAAGAGCAACCAACAAGAAGGAGGCACGATACAGGCAAAAAGAAAAAGGCCCCGAGAAGCTAGCTTCACGAGACCTTTGTAAGGTTTCGCACCGGGATCAGCCCGCTACAAAATCTCAGTTTTCGCACTTCTGAATGTAGCGTTCTGGCCCCTACCCCGCAAGCGCAAAGCGATTCGCGGGCCCTAGAATTTTTGTCTTCGTGGACATTTTCATGGAGTACACACCAATCTCGCCGTTTATGCGGCCGATTTCGCACGCCCATTTGCGCGTCATTGAGCGACCCGAGGCATCTGTTCCAGCCAGACCCGTTAACAAGTGGGAACTCCTGCGCGAGCTCTCCAAGGCGCAAGCGGCCTTTGGGGTCTCGGAACGTGATCTGACGGTTTTGCAGGGGCTCCTCAGCTTCTTTCCGGACGATGCGCTTGGCGGGAACGCCGAGATGGTCGTCTTCCCCTCGAACAAGGCGATCTGTGAGCGCCTGAATGGTATGCCCTGCTCCACGATGCGTCGTCACCTCGCGCGTCTTGTCGAGGCTGGCTTGCTCCAGCGGCGCGATAGCCCCAATGGGAAGCGCTACGTCCGTAAGCACGGCGAAGACCGCGTTGCCTTTGGCTTCGATCTTTCCCCGCTCTACTGTCAGTCCGAGGAGATAGCACGGGCCGCAGAGGCCGTACGTGAGGCTGAGGAGCGCGTCAGGCGCCTGAGAGAGGTCGTAAGCCTCATGCGCCGCGATCTCGCGGCCCTCGCCGAGTTCGGAGACGAGATGCAGCCAGGCCTAGGCTTCTGGGATCAGCTTCGCGACAGGGCTGCCCTCACAGCCCGCGCGCTTCGCCGCAAGCTTTCAGTTGAGGACCTCGCGGCCTATCGAGCCGACCTTGAAGCTCTCCTTGACCAGGCACGCAACATCATTGATGGCCCTGAAACAGAAGAAATGAACACCAATGATGCCCAATCTGAGCGTCACCATCATAATTCAAATAAAGAATCTATAGATCTTGAACCTGCTTTAGAAAAAAGCGGGGCGGCGGCGGGTGTGCCAGATGTGGATACGAATGAGCCGGTGGCTGACGTTGATGAACAGGACACAAGACACCTGCCAAAGATCCCGCTGCACCTAGTGATCGCGGCATGTCCCTCGCTCAAGACCTTCTACCAAGGTGAGATCCGGCATTGGCATCAGCTTTTCGATGCGGCGTGCCATGTGCGGCCAGCCATGGGCATCAGTGCGTCTGCATGGGAAGAAGCACAGCGTTTCATGGGTCCGGAGCAAGCGTCGATCGTCGTTGCTGCCATGCTGGAACGCTTCGCCGACATAAGATCGCCTGGTGGATACTTGCGAGCTCTGACTGCCAAAGCTGCGGCAGGCGAGTTTTCCTGTGGCCCAATGGTCATGGCATTGATTGGCCGGCGGAACGCGGCTTAACAGCTGTTAAACTCCGATCTCGTGCGGCTGGCATGGCATAACTTAACAGCTGTTAAGTAGGCTCTCGGCACACAAACGGTGTTCGATAGAGAAAAGTTAGGGGGTTGAGGTGTGGCGGTATTTGAGATCGTGAAAGTGGCTTTCGTCTTCGTCGCGGCGAAGATCTGATGACGAGGGCATCCCGATCATCATGGTAAAACCTCAGCTGGTGACCATCGCTGCTAGTAGCGCAAAGGCGGCTAGCGAAGAACATACAGAGCGTTGCGCTGTAGCCAACCTAGCAGTTGCGCGCCTCCGCGGCCCCTGCCCTTTTCGATGTCTGAGATCTGATGATGAATACCCTCAACAATTGGCTCAACGCTATCCGGCGCCTGCTGACGGCGATTTGGGTCCTGGCCTCGGATATTCCCTTGGCCTTCATCGGTGCTAATGCCTGAGAGGTAGGTTGTGGATGTCTGTTGCATGATATCGTGGCTACGGGCCGTAGCGCACAAGGAGCAGACGATCGATGGTTGCCAAAACCGTTTGACCAAGGGCTCGATCCTCGAATTCCCGCGCGCGGGGAGCCGGTAACTTCTCAGTCACTTCGATAATGGCGACATGGCCAGCGAGGCAATCGGTTCCTCAAGCGCAGCAGCTGGTTGCCAGCGGTCCCGCGTTCCACTGATTTGGTCGTAGTGGACGGCGACGACATCGAAGAACAGCGGGTGCAACTTGATCTCTTGATTTCATGACACCCGAACTCTTCAAAAGAGTGCTTTGATGTTGGCTGCGGAATGATCTGATCCACCCGGTGGATGAAAGCGATTTAATAACAATGGGTTATTGTGTTTTAGTGTTCGCGATGAGAAATTATGCCCATAACAGCCATCATCGACATGGTTTCCCTTTCCAGGGTGCCGATCCGCTACATCGGCGGGAAGCCAAAGCATCAGCACGCTTTATGAAGAAGTTGGCAGTTGCGGGCCGATTGAACGGTTTGGGCTATCTCGTGAAGAAGGAGCCGCCACAGGTCTAGCCGATGGGCCCTGTGGAAGTTCTGATCCCGTCGTACCAGTACAGTTCGGTGGCGATTGGGTGTTTCATGGGTTTGGTCCACGAAAAGTGAAAGTGTTCTTCGGGTTTTGTGACTGACGGATGAGGGCCTTTGGGGTCCCTCAGATGGGTCCGGGCCGGGTTCCGGTCTGCCGTTCCGGATGAAGGGCATTCCCATGCAAACAGGTGTCTTGCGCGTGCTCCGCGCAACCGCCGCCTCCTGGTGGCGACATAGAGAGCTGCGCCGAACTGGCCAGACGGCGCTGGCACAGCGGCTCGAACGCCAGACCGTCCTGCGTGATCTCGGCTATCTGAAGCAGGCGGCGTCATTGCCAAACGCGCGTGTGATCTGCGGCGAGGGTGGGACATTCCTCCATCTCGGTTGGACCACCGTGTCGAGTTTCGCGCCGATCGAGCGCTTTCCCTTGGCCGCGCTTACGGTCGCGCGAGGGACGCCGTTCATCGATATCCGACCCATCAGTGACGTCATCGCCTTCGCGAACGTGCCGCGGGTGGCGCGAGGCGGATCGGTCGACGCTGACCATTCAAGTGCCGGCCAGTCTGTCTCGCTGACCACCTACATCGACATGGTCGAAAAGCTCGGCGCGAGCATCACCAACGATCCGCGGCCCTGTCGGTCAACCTGATCCCCAAACTTCTCACCAACACACGAAAGGACGCCAGCCATGGCCCGATCCCGCACGCCCAAATTCGATGCCTCCGAGGTCATCACAAGCGAAATCATTCGCATCATCGAGCGCGGTGTACTGCCGTGGCGCAAGCCATGGACCGCAGGTGGCAGCTCGCGTCCTCTGCGCGTTGGAGGAGAGCCGTACCAGGGGGTCAACAACTTCATGCTGACCATGCGCACCGTGATGGCGGGCCATAGCTCGCCCTTCTGGATGACGCTGCCTCAGGCCAATGCCTTGGACGCGAAGGTGCGCAAAGGCGAGAAGTCCTCTGTCGTTGTCTACTACGGCCAAAGCCGGAAAGACGCCGGCGGCGAGGATGATCAGGAGGAGAGCGATGATCGGTCCGAGGAGGCCGGCATCTACCGCTTCCAGAAATCCTACCGCGTATTCAATGCCTGCCAGATCGAGGGCTTGCCCGACAGCTTCTTCCCCGATCCGGAGCCCGAGCCCGAGCATCCGCCGTCCGAGCCCATCCCGCACATGCAGGCGTTTTTCGATGCCATCGACATCACAACCGTCTTCACGGGAACGGAAGCGTACTATCTGCCCCCCGTGGACAAGGTTTACATGCCATCCATCACGCGGTTCCAGGACCCGCGCAATTTCTACGGGGTCTGGGCGCATGAGTTGGCCCATGCGACGAAAGCCCCCCATCGATTGAACCGTGATTTCGGGTTCTCGAAGTTTGGCAACACGTCCTATGCGCGCGAGGAGATCGTCGCGGAACTGACCTCGGTGTTTCTGGGGCAGACGCTCGGCTTCACGGCGCATACGCTCGAGATGAATGCCGCCTACCTCCACAACTGGTTGCGTGTCCTGCGCTCCGACAAGGGCGCGATCTTCCGGCACGCCGCCGATGCGCAGCGCGCCTGTGATTATCTGATCGCCAGATCGGAGGCGGGCAGGGCAGGGGAGGTCGACCAGGCCGCTTGAGGGAATGTGTCTCGGCAAAGGGAAAGCAGGCTTTGGGAAGGGTATTTCAAACTTCTCAAAGGACAGACCCATGACCTCCGTAGCACACCCTCTGACAGACCGCCCAGACCCCGCCGTAATCGCCGATCAGAACGATGCCTTCCGCAAGCTCGCCTGCCTCGGGATAGCGCCAGAGGCGCCCATACAAGGCCGCATGCATGTGACTCGCTCGCTCATGGAGGCCGGTGACGGCTTCATGGCCGAGGCGGTGAAGGCAACCGGTGAGTTTGCCACGTTCGAGCCTGAGAATGACCCGGAAGGCTGGCACGATTTCGGGGCGGTCGAGATCCGGGGCGAGACCGTGTTCTGGAAACTGGATCTGTATGAAGCAGGCTCGGATTTCCGCTACGGGGCCGAGACCCCGGACAACCCCGCCACCACCATGCGCGTGCTGACCATCATGCTGGCGCGCGACTGGTAAAGGGGCAGGGGACGCCCCCCCCCCTGACATCTCAGACGATGAAGGCCCGCTGCCCCTCAAAAGGCAAAGCGGGCCTTCTGTCGTTTTGATCCCCGAAGCCGGGGATTGGTCGCGCGCGAGCGCGGGCCGCACCATACCCATCGAAAAGGACATCCTATGACCGCAAGTTTCAAACCCGTCTCCGTCGCTATCGGCGATCTGACCGCCCATCCCGCCAACGTGCGCAGCAACTCCCCGGAAACCTATGACCCCGAGAACATCGCGCATCTCAAAGCCAGCATCGCCGTTCTGGGCCTGCTCCAGCCGCTCCTGGTCCAGAAGCTTGACGGCAAATACGCCGTCCTCGCTGGTGGCCGGCGCCATGCCGCGCTGAAGGAGCTGGTCGCCGACAAGGTCGCGAAGGGGTTCACCGCGAAAACCAAGATCGACTGCCGCCTCGTGCCGGACGATTGCGACGTCACCACGGCGCTGTCGCTCGCCGAGAACATCACGCAGGCCCCCATGAATGCGATTGACGAGTTCGAGGCCTTCGCGCGGATGATGGAGGTCGACGGTCAGACGCCTGAGACCATCGCAAAGACTTTCAGCACGACCGTTGCCGCCGTGAAAGGCCGGTTGCGCTACGGGCTGATCCACCCCGATATCCGCGCCGCCGCTCGGGCGAAGACGATCACGCTCGACACGATGAAGGCCTTTGCCGAGCACCCGAGCCAGGAGGTTCAGCGCGAGGTCTACGAGGCGCTCACCAAGGAAGACAGCTATCTGCAGGCCTATACCGTCCGGCAAGCGCTCAAATCCCGCGGCGTGCAGGTCAGCGACGATATCGGAGCCTTCGTGCGCGCGGACTACGAGGCGCGTGGCGGTGCCGTCGCGGCTGACCTTCTGGAAGAGCATTCCGTGCTCGAGGATGCGGCGCTGGTCGAGACCATCCTGCTCGAGAAGCTCGGGGTCGCCGCCGAGGAGGCTCGCGCGAAACTGGGCTTTGCCTGGGCGGATGCGATGGTCCGCTACGATTACGCGACCATGGCGGACTATGGCCGGGTCTATCCCGGCCCGATCGAGCCGGATGAGGCTGCCCAGAAGCGCATCGATGAGATCACCGCCGAGCTTGAGCAACTGCAACTCGAGATGGAAGATGAGGGGCTCGACGACGGTGCCTACAACGCCCTTTACGACCGCGTCGACGCTCTGGAAGAGGAAGCCCGCGACCTGCAGGAGGCCTATAGCGCCGAGGATCTCGCCCGTGCAGGCGTGATCGCGTCCTGGTCGGGCGGGCAGGTGACGCTCCATGTGGGCCTCTTGCGCCCGGAGGACATCGTGAAAGAAGAGGGCGCGCGCGCCGCCTCAGCCAACACGACCGGGGAGGAAGCCCCCGACGCCGGCGAAATCACCTACCCGGCCTCGCTGGCCGACGATCTCAAGACCGAGCGGGCCATGGCATTGGGGGCCGCGATGGCGCTGCATCCGGAAGCCACGCTCGATCTGACGCTCTTCAAGCTGGTGAGCGACGTTCTGGCCAGCGGCATGGCCGTGACGCAGGCGATCAAGATCGATGCCCGCAAGGAATACCGCAGCCATGCCAAGATGGACGAGATCGACGAGACCTCGCTCGAGCAGGTGGCGGCGGCGCATGATGCGCTTGATCTCTCCTGGCTCGATGACACCCGCGCGCCCGCCGATCAGTTCGCGGCGTTTCGCGCGCTGGAGGCCGGCGAGAAGGCCAAGCTCGTGGCCTATGCCACGGCCAGCACCACGCAGTCCTGCTTCGCGCGGGACCGCCAGCGCGACAGCCTGATGCATGCGTTCGAGATCGAGATCATGCCCGACATCCGCGCCCACTGGACGCCGAATGCGGCGCTCTTCAACCGCTTCAAGAAGGCTTGGCTCCTGAAGATCCTCGGCGAGGATCTGGGATTGGCCCAGGAGGCGGTGACGCTGGCCTCGTCGAGCAAGAAAGAGATCGTCGCCTTCTGCGACAAGCTCTTCGCCGAGCCCTTCGCCACGCTCACGGACGCGCAGCGCGCTGCCGTGGTCGCCTGGTGCCCGCCGATGATGCAGACGGCCGGTGTCGCCTGTGATGAGGCGGAGCCCATCGAGGAATCTCCGGAGCCTGACAGCGAGGTCGCGCAAGCGGCCTGAGTCCTCACGCGACCCGCGCGAGGCATTCCCCGCGCGGGTCGACCCCTCCCACACCCAACGGAAAGACATCCCCATGGCTATTCTCAAGTTCTCTGCCTCCGCTGTTGCGGCGCAAATCGCGCATGCGCGCGCCTGCAAGACCTTCCTGCCCAACTGGAACGGGCCCGTGGACAGGCCCGCCCTGATCCTCATCGTCGGCAATGGTGTGCATCTGCGCTCGAACGGCATCGATGGCACGACCACCCGTATCGTTACCACCGAGCAGGCCGATCCTTCCTTCGCCTTCGCCGACGGCATGAACCCGTTTCGGGACACCGACTGGATGGCGCAGCGCCGCATGGCGTTTCGTGATCTGACCGGCCAGTTCTACACCGACATCCTGGATGACGTGCAGGTGCTCATCGACCGGGGGCGAGGGGCCATCCGGCTCGTCACCGATGGCCACAGCATCCGCGTCTTCGTGCGCCGGGCCTCGGATTATCTCATCGGCGGAACCTACGAAGTGCCCTCGGGCCTCGGCGGCACCTTCCGGGTTATCCTCAAGGATGCCTGCGACACCTTCGCGATCGTGCAGAACTGCGGCAATTGCGAGGATTTCGACGCCATGCAGCCCTACCGCGTGCCGCTCGATGCCCTAATGGAACTCGATGACCGGAGGGTGGCGTGATGGGTTGGCTTTTCTACACCGATCGCCGCGTTCAGACCTACGCGGATGAGAAAGCGGAAATCGCCAGGCTCTGCACCTCTCATGGCGACACGCGCAAAACTGAACTGGTCAAGGCCTGCAAGGTCGGCTCAACCTGGTATGCGGCGGCAAAGGTCACCAATCTCGACGGCACCCCTGTCGAAGACACGACCTATGTCACCGATGCGGATGGCTCCATCACTTTCGGGGCTGTCTTCCTCACCCGATACGATGACGGCTGCTGGGGCTACAAGGACATGGAGGAAAGTGCTGGCCCGAACGAATCTCGTGCTCCGCTTGGGCTGATCGAGCTTCTCTCCGACCTGAAAGACCCGGACAGCTACGCCCAGGACTGGCGTCAGCGCTGCCGGAATTGGGCTGCGATCCCGGACTACGAGGAAGGCGACAAGATCAGGCTCGCCACGCCCGTGACGCTCACCGATGGCAGTACATGCCAGATCGTCACCGCGACGTACTACAAGCGGGGGCGGCAAAAACGCCGCTGCTACCGCATCGAGGAAACCGGTGGGCTCGTACGCCTGTCGAAGGCCTCGCTTGCGGGCTCGGAGCTGCTCAGCTCCGCAAAAGGCGAGGCCAGTCCTGTGCTGGCGGAGTTCCTGGCGGGGCAGGGTGGCTGAGTTTCCCGCTGAGACAACACCACGGGACCACGCGCGCACATACTGCCGACTTGAATTCGTATCTCAAATGAGATACAACACTTCCATCAACTGGAGGACCATCCATGCCTGCCCAAACATCCATGCTTCATGTCCGTGTTGACGATCAGCTGAAAGCACAGGCTTCGGACGCACTTGCGGGCGTCGGTCTGACGCTCTCCGACGCGGTGCGTATTCTTCTGACCCGCGTGGCCGCAGAAGGCGGCTTGCCTGCCGGATTGACCGCTGATCCGGATGCCTATGACGCCTGGTTCAGGGCGAAGGTACAGGAAGCGCTGGACGATCCAAGGCCCACAACGCCCCATGCCAAGGCGATGCAAGACGCCCAGGCATTGATTGACGGGAAGCGCCTTGCCAAATCTTGAATGGAAAGCCACGGCCATAGCCGACTTGCTGGCAATCATTGACTACATCTCTGACGACAACCCGGATGCCGCCCAAGTTCTCAAAGACGAGATTGAACACAAGACGTCCCTCCTTCCAGAACGCCCTCAGATGTACCGCGCGGGCCGTGTGGACGGGACTAGGGAGATGGTTGTTCGGCCGAACTACATCGTGGTTTATGCTGAAAGCCCTGAGATGGTGACCATTTTGCGCGTTCTTCATGCTGCGCAGCAGTGGCCATGATCGGGGTGCAGGCCCCCCGCTAAGAAATTGCCCGCTCTACGCCTTCAAAGTGTAGAGCGGGCTTTTTGTCCTTTGGAACTCAGACCCTGATCCAAAGGAAAATCCCCATGTCCAAACCCAGAACGGCCAACCCGGCTCTCGCAATCTCCGAAGCCGATCTCGCCTCTGCGCTAGCGCTTATCGGCACAGAGATCGACCACCAACCCCTGCGCAGCTCAGCGCTCGCGCGCGTCATGCGCGAGACGTTTCTTGGCAGCAATGCCGGCGGTGCCTGGGACTGGCGCATGGCATATGACCTGATGCAGGCCGCGGCTGTCCAGGTGCTGCTGCGTGGGAACGGCGTGGCAGGTGACATCGCCGCTGCAAAGCTGCTTGCCTCGCGGCTGCTGACGGAAACCCGCCGGTCAGAGCAGCAGATCCGGCTGCAGCAGTTTTCCACGCCGTTGTCTTTCGCGGCAATGGTCGTGCGGGCGGCAGCCGTTCGCAAGGGCGAGACTTTGCTGGAGCCCTCGGCTGGCACCGGTGCCCTGGCTGCTTTCGCCGCCCGGGCCGGTGCCACGCTTCTGCTCAACGAGATCGACCCCTTTCGCCAGCGCCTCCTGCGCGCGGTTTTCGGCGGCGAGGTCACAGGCCATGACGGCGAGCATATCGATGATCTGCTGCAGAGGCCGGTTCTACCCGACGTCGTGGTGATGAATCCGCCCTTCGCCGCCTCGGTCGATCGGTCGCGGGACAAGCACATCGCCGCCAAACATCTCATCGCGGCTGCAAAGCGTCTCGCGCCGGGTGGGCGCCTGGTGGCGATCATGCCGCCGGGGTTCACGCCCGAACGCGATGCCGCGCATTGGTCCCGCGCCTGCAGCCTCCTGACGCCGCGACTGGCGTTGACGATGCCGGGGCAGGTCTACCGCAAGCTCGGCACAACTGTGGAAACCCAGCTCATGATCTTCGACAAGGTGCAGGAGGATTGCGAGATGATCCGCGCCGTTGTGTGCGATCTGGATGAAGCCCTTCCTTTTGTCGACGCCGTGGCCGCAACCCGGCCTGAGATGCACCCCGCCCAACGGGCAGCAGCGATCCCGCACATTCGGCCGACCGTTCCATCCTCTGCTCCGCGCAAGACCGCCGCTGCGCCTGTCGCCGCCTCCAAGCCTCGGGCCAATGCCGTTGTCCCGCTAACTTTCACGAGCTTTGATATCCCGCGCGACAACACGCCCATCTCGGACATCTATGCGCGCTACCGTCCGCAACGGATCGAGATCGCGGGTGCGCAGGAACATCCCACCCCGCTCGTCGAGAGCATCGCCATGGCCTCGGTTGCCCCGCCCATGCCCTCAAATACGGTTCGTGATGACTTGCGCCTGCCCGCACGGTTGGTCGAGGAGGGTCACCTCTCCGAGGCGCAGCTGGAAACCATCATCATGGCGCATGACGCCCATGGGCGCGACCTGCCCGGTCGGTTTACCATCGATGACGACCAGACCAAGCTGACGCGCGCCGATGATGACCCGGATGCACGTGCCTATCGCCTTGGCTATTTCCTCGGCGACGGCACCGGTTGCGGCAAGGGGCGCGAATGCGCGGGGCTCATCCTTGTCAACTGGCTGGCCGGGCGCAGGAAGGCGATCTGGGTCTCCAAATCCGCCACGCTCATCGAGGACGCCATCCGCGACTGGACCGATCTCGGCGGCTCGCCCGCCGACATCCAGCCGGTCTCCAAATGGAAACCGGACCAGTCCATCCCGATGGGCGACGGCATCCTATTTGTCACCTACGCCACGCTGCGGTCCGCGGGCAAATGCGGCACCACGCGACTGAGCCAGATCCTCGCCTGGATGGGCGAAGACTTTGAAGGCGTGCTGGCCTTTGATGAGGCCCATGCCATGCAGAACGCGGCCGGGTCCGAGCAGGGCAGGGGGGTCAAACCCTCCCAGCAGGGCCTTGCTGGCCTCCGGCTGCAACTGGCAGCACCCCGCGCTCGCGTCTTCTACATCTCGGCCACGGGTGCGACGAGCGTCCACAACCTCGCCTATGCCGCGCGGCTGGGGCTCTGGGGGCAGGGCCCCGAATACCCCTTCCCAAGCCGCGAGAGCTTCGTTTCTGCGATGGAAGCCGGCGGCGTGGCTGCCATGGAGGTGGTCGCGCGCGATCTCAAGACGCTCGGGCTCTACACGGCGCGTGCCCTCAGTTTTGATGGGGTGGAGTATGACGTGCTCGAACACGCGCTGACCCCGGCCCAGATCGAGATCTACGACGCATACGCGGGTGCTTTTCGGATGATCCACCACAATCTCGAAGCGGCGCTGACTGCGACCGGCGTCAACGACGCCTCGGGGGAAACTAATGCGTCGGCCGCACGCGCCTCGGCCAAGTCCCGCTTCGAGAGCACGAAGCAGCGCTTCTTCAACCATCTCCTGATGGGCATGAAAGCCCCGACCATCATCCGTGCGATCAAGGACGACCTGGCGGCAGGCAATGCTTGCGTCATCCAGGTTGTCTCGACAGGCGAGAGCCTGCTGAAGCGTCGGCTTGAGGCGATGGACCCGGAGGATGAACTCGTCGAGGGTGCCTTGACGCCGCGCGACTATGTTCTGGGCTACCTCGAACAGGCCTTCCCGATCCATGCGCAAAAGCTCGTGGAGATCGACGGCAATATGGTGGCGGAACCCTTGCGGGATGAGACCGGGGCGCTCGTTGTCTCGCGCGAGGCGCTCGCTTTGCGTGACGCGGCCATGATGGAATTGATGACGCTGGCGCCGATCCCCTCGGCGCTCGATCAGATCCTCTGGGCATTTGGCGATGAGGCCGTGGCAGAAGTCACGGGGCGGTTCATCCGGCCACTCAAGGCCGAGGATGGCCATCTCTTCATCGAGAAGCGCAGCGCCAGCAGCAATTCGTCCGAGACCCAAGCCTTCATGGACGGCGAAAAGGATATCCTGATCTTTTCTGACGCGGGCGGTACGGGCCGGTCCTACCATGCGGCGCAAACCGCGAAGAACCAGAAACGGCGGCGGCACTATCTTCTGGAGCCCGGCTGGCGCGCGGATGCAGCCATCCAGGGGCTCGGCCGCACGCATCGCTCGGCCCAGGTCAGCGCACCGTTCTTTCGGGTCTGCACCTCCGATGTGCATGGCGAGAAACGTTTCACCTCGACGATCGCCAAACGCCTCGACCAGCTGGGGGCCCTGACCAAGGGCCAGCGCGAGACCGGCTCGCAAGGCATGTTCCGCGAGGAGGACAATCTCGAAAGCCCGATCGCGCGAGCGGCGCTGCGTGGGTATTTCGCCGATCTTGCCGCCGGGCGCGCCGAGGCGATGAGCTACGAGAGCTTCACCGACTGGACGGCCCTGCGGCTGATCGACAAGGACGGGGTGCTGCTCGAAGAGCTTCCCCCGATCCAGCGGTTTCTCAACCGGGTGCTTGCCCTTCCCATCCACATGCAGAACGCGCTCTTTGCCGAGTTCATGCGCCGGATTGCCGATCAGTCTGAGCGGGCGCGCGCGGCGGGCACGCTCGATCTCGGCGTGGAAACCCTACGTGGCGAAAAGATCGAGCAGGTCTCCACCGAGGATCTCTGGACCTGCCCGAAATCCGGCGCCGTGACGCGGATTATCGGACTTGAGGTGACGGACCCAGTGTATGTCCTGGTCGCCGAAGAGGCCATATCGCGCAATCCCGACAAGCTGCCGATGGTGAATCGCGCCTCCGGTCGCGCGGCGCTGATCTCGGCGCGGCCCATGCAGATGTATGACGAGGACATTGTCACGCTGATGCGCAAGGCGGTGCGGCCAAACGGGTCGAGCTATCTCGAAGAGGCACGGTTTGAGTCCTCGGCTTGGGAAGAGATCGACAGGCCCGAATTTGCGCAGATTTGGGAGGCCGAGGCTGCGTCCCTGCCAAAAACCACCACGACCAAGCTCTACCTGCTGACCGGGCTGCTGCTGCCGATCTGGAAGGACATTCCGACCACCAATGAGCGGATCTACCGTGTCACGCCAGACGGGGCGACGGCCATGATCGGGCGCACGTTGAGCGAAGAAGGGGCGGCCTCGCTGCGCGCCCGCTTCCTCGTCTCCAATCCGCAAACGCCACAGGAGATGTTGACCGCCGCCCTCGGCACCACCGCACCTGTCGATCTGGGCCGGGGTCTGACCCTGACCCGTCGCCGGGTCGCAGGCGAGATGCGCCTTGAGTTGGGCGGTGCGGATCGGGGCATGATCGATGGCCTCAAGGCGCTCGGCTGCTTCACCGAGATCATCGCCTTCCAGTTGCGTGTGTTCCTGCCGCATGGGGACGGGATCGACACGGGAAGCATTCTGGCCCGGATCGTGGGGCAGCGAGTCGCCAAGGTGGCAGAACAAGCCGCCTGAAAAGTCAAAGCGAGCTTCCGGTCGGGCGGCGTGGATGGGATTTGGCCGATCTGCGCTTTCCGGGCGCGCGCTGACCAATGCCAGGCCCGGCCCCCCAACTTCTGACAAGAGGACAGACCCATGACCAATCCCCAGATCGACTATGCCGCAATGGCGGCTCAGTGGCGTGCAGAGCGCGAAACCACCTTGAAGGCATCCAGAGTGGAGCTGCTCGCGCAACTACGTGCGCTTGGCATCAGCGAGGTCGCTGTCGAATACGAAGGCTATGGCGACTCCGGCAATGTCGAGGATGTGACGGTGCAGCCTGCAGAGGTCCAACTGCCGGAGCCGCTTGCCACAGAGGTTGGCGACTTCGCCTGGTCGCTCGCCTATCACCATCACCCGGGGTTCGAAAACAACGAGGGCGGCTACGGCACGCTGACCTGGGACATCACCGCCGACAGTGTCACCTTGGATCATGCCGACCGCTATGTCGAATGCTCGCACAGCTATGACGAGGGGCTGTGAGATGGCCCATCCGCTTCATCATGCCGAAAGCTCTGCCCGGAAATTCGGCGGGGTGCCGTCCGACTATCAAGCCGTCCACGACTGGTTCGACGCTTCCAAAGAGCACCTCGCGCTCTTCACGCACAGAGCCATGCGTCACCATGCGCAAGGCCTTTTTGAGGCCGAACGGGTTTTTGGCCTGACACTGACCAATAGTGCGGGCCGCGACATCCCCGTGCGCTGGATCGGCGAGCAGCATATCCGTGAAGACTGCCAGGGCCGCATCCCGAGCATGGCGGACTGGCTGCGACGGATACAGCCTGAGCCATGGATGGCCAATGGCCACATCGACCGGCATTCCGGCGATGAGCCCTGCGGCGACCCAAGGGTTGCCTGGGCCTCCGAGGTCGCCGCCGGACGAACGGTTCTTGGCCTGAAAGATTGGATGGCGGCGCGCGCGACGCGGGCCACGCAAAGCGCCTGACAGCTCTCGGCCGTTTGCCAAACGAATACTGTATGGAAGCCCGGTTGGAAGATCGGGCTTCTTGCGTCGTTTCCCCACCATTCTTCTTGAGGAGGATCGCATGACACTCAATGATATCAAGGCGGCCGTCGATGCGGGCCAGACCGTGCATTGGGCCAATACCGGCTACGTCGTCCACAAGGACCGGCTCGGTCAGTACCTCATCACCTATGTGCCGAATGGTAGCTGCATCGGTCTGACCGACCGGGGCGGGCACCGGTTGAACGGAAAAGAAACGGAGTTTTTCGTCGCGCAATCGAAGGACGCCGCAGAAAATCCGGGCAACCAATCAAGACCAGACGGGCAGGGGAGGGGCGTAGCACCCGGAGGCGCGGGGGCATTCCCACTCGGACGGCAGCTTTGACCCGTGGGCGGGGCTGAAAGGAAAGCAGGCTTTCTGATTTGTGATCCCTCAAGGGGTCGAGAAAGCAATCCCGGATGCGTTGGCAAAAACGTCAGGCACCGGCCAATCCAAAAGGAACCATCCCATGTTCGCAGGAACCCTCACCCGCAATGTCGAGACCGAAGCCGCCGAATACACCGGCATGATCCATTCGACGCGCTTTGACATTGCCATCCAGCTCGAGGCACGGGCCAAGATGTCCGAACGCAGCCCGGATTTTGATGTAACCGCGGTCAACAAGTCGGGCCGCAAGGTGCGCATCGGCACAGCCTGGAACGAGACCGGCAATACCAGCGGTAACCCCTACATCTCCATGCAGATCGATGTGGGCCTCGGCCCGTTCCGGGTCAACGCGGTGCAGACGAAAGAGGCGCGCGCGGCCCAGAGCGGCGAATTCGAGATCATCCCGTTGGTCTCGAACGGTCTGATGAAATCCGGCTCGATCTCGGGCGAGCTCACCGCCATGGACGCTGACAACGCCTTCACCGGCTACATCGCCAATATGATGTTCGATCTGGAGTTCATGCTGATCGAGAACAGCTACAAGACCGAGGAGACCCACCCTGACTACCGCATCGAGGTCAGCTCGCCCCGGGGCACACCGATCCGCGTTGGCTCGGCGTGGATGGCCAAGAGCCGCCGCACGGGCAATGACTACCTGTCGCTGCTGATCAACACGCCCGATGGCGACCTGCGCGTCAACGCCGTGCAGAACGAAGAACAGCGCGGCGGGCAGACCTTCTCGATCATCCCGTTCATCGACAGCGGTGAGCAGCCGCAGGACGCGGGCGCGGGGCTCTCGCTGGTCGCCTAATCGGCGCGCAAGGTGAGACGATCTAAACTGAAAGGGGAGCCGTGGGATCACGGTTCCCCTTTTTGTTTTTTGGACTGTGCGAAAGCGAATAGCTGCAACAAAAGAAGTGGACGGGTTGGAAGCTATTGCGGTCGTCTATATTGTGCCTGACACGTCCAACTCAGCGTGCAAAATCGATCATAGCTCGCCTCCAATAACCAGCTTCAGTTTTGGTTTCGGGCGCTGGTCTGGCGGTTTCAGGCCGTGCATCTCTGCCAATTCAGTTGGGAAAGTTCTTAAAGCATCAGCCAACTCGTCGAACGAGTATCCCAAATCCTCTGTGTGCAATTCCAAGAGCTGAGTTGATAAAGAGCCCTGTTCATGTTCAATACTAAACTCATCAGGCTCTCGCGTTCGATAGCCGTAGTAACTCATCTTCTTGTACAAAGACGTCGCAGCTTGATCGGTTATCGCGTTCAGCGCTTTAGCGCGGTAGATCAATGCTGCCATTGCCACACGCCATTTCAGCTTCAATTGCCCAAGTCTTGGAATGGTCAACGGTTTCTTGAGATCTGGTAGCACTCCTCTGGCAGGAGTGAGCAACTCAGCGGCAAATTCGTTGGCCTCCTTTTCCATCGCGTCGTACGGGAAAGGGTGCAAGATCACATGGCCGTATTCATGGGCAAGGCTAAACCGCTTCCGATCGGCGGGCCGGTCTTCGTTTAGAACCACCACCGGTTTCATTCCTGGGGGCCTAATGGTTACGCCGTCAATGTCGGCACCGCCAAAATCGCCTTGAACCACGAACACACCGGTAGCTTCAATGTACTTGACGAGATTCGGCAAAGGTCCATCGTCCAACTGCCACGACTTTCGGACTTTTTGAGCCGCTTCGGCTGCAGAAGTAACGGCACGGGCGTGTTCGCTTACGCTCGACTTGTCATCCACAACCTCAAACTGAAGCAATGGGAACTGGGGCTCCAAGTCGACTGCTTCAAGCATTCTGCGCAAGTGCAGTACAAGATGATTTGCTAGCGCGACGACTGCACCTTGATCTTTCGCAGAAACCGCCGACTTCTTGCGGAAAGCCGCGCCGTGGATACTGAGGGGTGTTTTGTAGAGCGGCTCCTGCTCAAAGAAAAAACTAACTGGGAATCCCAAAGAGCGCGCAATCGACTGAATCTCTTCATGCGACAGCACGTCCTTTGTACCGTTTTCGACTCTGGAGATCGCCGCCTGTGCGACTCTGGTCTCTGCGGCCAATTCCTTTTGAGTCTTCCGTCGTCTCTTACGAGCTAGAAGCAGCATCCCCCCGTTTATCTGTTTTGATGCCATCTTCTTTCTTGTCTCCCTCGGGTCTCTTCACTTTCAATATTGCGCCGCGCGGGCCCTGTTCAGGCCCAACATCTGCGGATGCCTTAGACGCTCCTTCGGCTGGGCGGTACAACTCAATCATTCGTTGATCTACGCCATCCGCAAATTTCAAGTACGCTCGTGACACCGCCACGCCTGTGCCGCTGAGATGACACGCCACAAAGAGCAGCAGTCTCTCAGGCGCGTTAACATCAAAATCGATAAGCGACGGCTGACGTTCAATGTCGCATACGGCGGGTTCCGAGAATGCAAACTGATGTTTCGATTTTGTCGTTCCGCCACGTGGACCGGACAGATGCAGCTCTAGGCTGACGGGGAAGGTTTCGCCGCCCGATTTCACGTGCCCGGAAATCTTGTTGCACTGTCCATTGCGGCAGTATTTAACTTCAAGCCCGTCTTTCTCGATCCCAGCCTCCTGAGCTGCTGCTGGAAGAGCTGAGTTCAAGACTGATCCTATAGCGCGAGGGCACTCAATATTCATGTGCGGTACGCTTGCGAGAGACGCTAGCGAATTTTCAAGCTCGCTCAAAAGGTCCCAAATCGATGCTTCCAACTGGTCGCGCGCCGCCTGCAGTGCGTTGTCTCGGTTCAAGTTTCTACGCCTTTTGCTGTTTTATTTCTCGCGCCTCGCACCTTAGATCGCACACCCTACGCCATATGTCCAGAAAATATTCAAAAAATATTCACGCGGCGAATATTTTCTTATACACCTCTGGGTGGGTCGTTCGGATGGGAGTAGTTGAAATTTTAATCCACACATGCTATCTAAATCTCAGACAGAGACCTGTCGGCGACCCGTCATGCTGTGTGCAGGGCGAGCGTCGCGGTGACCCGAACCGCAGATGGTTCGGTTGCAAGCCGCTCCTAAAAACCGCCCTAAGGGCGGTTTTTCTGATTCAAAGGACCCGGATCCCGTAGTTCTCATGTAGACCCTTTGCATTCTCTTCGCCCTTGTGAATCCACGTGCGCGCATAGGCGACTACGTCAGCGAGTTGGAGAAGGCGCGATGCTGCGGAATCGATCTGACTGATGCGATTCACTGCCTTAAATCGCCCGTCATTCTGGCACGCCTCTGAAATCATCCGCTGGCATTCGGGGTCCGTGTTGTGATGGTTCAGATCGAGGATGAGTTCCACATTGCCGACGCCCCGGCCGCGAATCCGGTTCAGCTTCCGGAACTGCCCGACGGCGACCTTGACAGTCTCGATGACATTTCCGGCGTAGATCGCCGGCGCAGTGCCCTCCGTGACCGTTCCTAGCCTATTCATCAGAATCATGCCCTCGGGGCGGTCAGTTTGTGCGAAGCGCGCCAGAAGACTTTGCAGATATTCACGACTCAGATTCGCCGCATGCAGCTCGTTCGCATTCGGCTCCAGCAAATCGCTCAAGGATTTGTCCGCGCGTCCGCACTCCCGCGCCCAGGCCATCACGCATCCGAGCGCGAAGCCGGATTCGCCGGCGGTTCCGCATTCGTCGATGAAACAGAGGATGCGCTTATTTTGTGCCGCCATCGCCCTTGGCCTTTCTGGCGCGGGCGCTGGCTCTGGCGCGCGGTGTCTCTGTCAGGGCTCGGGCTTCCTCCCGCTCCTTCCGTTCCTCCTCGAAATCCGGTTCGAGCTTCTTCAGCTTGTTGATCAGCCCGGTCAGGTGGTACCGGTTCGGCCCGTAGTCACCGGCGCTGGTCTTCCACTGTTCGCGCGTGACGAGCCCTGCTTCCTCGAGCGCTTTAATGTTGATCCTGATCGTCTGCTCGGTGATGCCGATGCGCTTTGCAAGATCGCGCTTCGTCGGGAAAGGCGGGCGGAGCGGATCGTAGTAGTAACCGAGAAGCTGGACGATGATGGTCAACTGGGTCGGGGTGATCCCCAGCCGGTTTTGCGCGCGCAGCAGAATATTTGGAACGCCTGTATACCCATGCGAATAGACTTTCGGTCCGAAGATGCGTTCGGTCGAGGATTTTTCCGGCGCCTTCTTGCGCGTCTTGCTTGTTCTGGTCGTGGTTGTCTTTGCCATTGCGGGCCTCCTTGTCATTCGATCTACGGAGGCTTGGGCGTCTTCTCAATGGCTTGGCCGGGCCTTCGGGTGCTGCAATTTCCACCCCACCCGAATATCGGTATTCCGCTACTCCCTGACTCGCGGTTATTGGAACACGATACTTAGGTGTACGATATCCCGCCACAGGTGGGTATGGAAACTCACCCTACCCGTGGGGTGGAAAACCTGTCAACGTGAAATGGGGGCTTTTGCGCTCTTTTCGCCCGTTGAATCCCGATCTCGAGCGTAGTCGTCCGGCCAATACGGGTCAACTTCCATTCCGGCGGGTGTGTCGCCGTCAATGTAAATTCCGTTGTGCCCGCCGACCGTGTCCACGATCGCGTCCGAGACTGCCCATTTCATATCGGGAACCCAGAGTCTGTCTTTTACGGTCACGGTGTAGGTCGCGCCGGCTTTGGAGTCGCACCAGATGGTTTCGAGGCGTCGAGACATGAGTTCGGGCATGGCATCGACAATGCGCTTCATATCCTCCAGCTCACGAAGGACCGCCCATCTGCTCTTAAGCCGCACACCCTTGTAGGTGAAGCCAGACACTGGTGCCTTCTGCCCGGCCTCCGCCCGGTCTATCTCATTTTGCAGTCGAAGTGCTTCCGACAGTTCAGAGGGCATTTCGATGTCATCAACCATTGCTCGGTGTCCTGTTTGTTCCCATCTTGTTCCTTGACAACGGATTAAGCAACTGAAACATTACGAATTTCGCTGTTTTGATCGTACCGCCCGATGCCTTCCGGCTTCCCCTGCTCGGCTTCGCGTGTCGCAAGGGAAAACGGCCCTTCGGTCCGTCGCGCATTCGGCCATGCGGCCTCACCGCGGCGTCGCGCCTGGCATCCCGGTTTGCCCGCCTCGCGAGCACGTCCCTCCCCGACCGCTCCGCCGGATTGCGCTCTGGTCTGTTTTGCTTGAGAGCAAAACGATCCCGCCACTCCATCCGTCTCCCGCGTCCGGTCGGGCCGTTTGCCTGCTCGGGTCGGTCAAACCTACCGTCATAACACACACACATGAGTGCGGAAGCATATCCTCCGGATGGCCCCCAAATCAGCCCGCGTCAAGGATCGCAAAACTTTTCGGCGAGGTCGGGGCATGTGGCGCGGGATGGTCCCGTGCGTGAGGGCGCGCATGTGTCCGGTGCTGCGCGCAGAAAACTTTTGCGCCCGGCAAGCCGGCGGCTGCGCCGTCCCTGACCCGGGCAGATTCGGAAACCAAGCATTCGGCCATGCCCCCACACTCACGTGGTGGCCTAGGAACCGAACACTGGAGACCAGACATGGCTTACGACACCGCAAACACCTACGAGACGATCGAACTTTTCGGGCTGACCGAGAAGGACGCGCAGCTGCCGATCCCGGAAGATCACATCCTGACCGACCGCATCATCCGCGAGAGCTTCGAGGCTCTGCTTGGCCCGCTGCGCGGGACCGGGCTTGAAGCGGAAATCGAACCGCTGGCCCATGGGCTCGCCACGATCCTGCAGCGCCGCAAGGTGGCGCTTGGCAAGGAGGTCGACCGCACCGCCGACAAGATCGGCGCGCTGGCAAAATCCCATGACGGATCGGAGATCGCCGAGACCGCGCTCGAAGAGGCGCAGGCGCGCTTTCTGCAGCTGCGCGAGATCGTCGGCGCGATCGAGGTGATGAGCGAGGCCGCAGCGGAATGCTACGAGATCGAAACGGGCCACGCCTTCATCCCGGCAGCCGGATCGCGGGCAAGCGTCCGGGCGCAAGAGACCGGGGCGGTCTTCGAGGCGCGGCAGCTCCTGGAGCAGCACGACCGTGAAACCGCCGAGAAGTCGAAAGTCGAGGGGGTGCCCCTGATCGTCTCGGGAGCCACCGACTGGACCGATGTCGAGGTGATCTTCAACACGCTCGACAAGGTTCGCGAGCGGATCAGGCAAAACCGCAACCAGGAGATATTCCTCTGCCACAAGGGTGGCAAGCACGGGGCGGAGATGATTGCGGCTCGGTGGGCCCGGGCACGCGGGGTAGCGCAGGCGCGCTTCGATCCGCGCTGGTCCGCGCACGGGCGGGCGGCACCGTTCAAGTGCAACGACGAGATGCTGGACGACAAGTTCGCGGCGACGGGGGTTGTACTCTTCGGCGGCAACGGGGTCGCGCTGAACCTCGGGCAGAAGGCAGAAGCGAAAGGCCTGACGGTCATGCGGGTTGCGGACCCGGCGAAGAAGACCGCGGAGACGTGAACATAGAGGGTCGCCTTCGGGCGGCCCTTTCGTCGTTTCTCAAATGTTTGCGAACCTCAGGGGTGTCGCAGCGAACTCCAGCAACGGGTAGCAAAAGTCTTGATGACTGCAATCCGGCCAATCTGTTTTTGGGAATGGCTGGATGGTATCTCGATGCAATCACAGCTTAATGTGGCCGTGCGGCAGAAGACATTTGTTGCGCAGCTCAACACCCGAACAGGTTTTTCCTCGATGCCTTTTTCTCCGGAACGCACCAAAGAGATCCAATCACGCATTGATGCGCGTTTGCGGTCCGGGCAGGCAAACGATTGGGAAGTGTCTTTTCTCACAAACATGGCTGAACGGTTTCAGCGTTATGGAACGGAGACGCGCCTGAGCAAAGCGCAGTATGCGAGCCTGCACAAAGTCTTGAAACTGGAACGGGAAAAACCGGCCCAGACAAGGGCAGCAGCCGACCACAAAACTTCTCAACCAGCACCGAAGCGCAGTACTAGAACGGGTCAGGCAAGACCCCGTCTGGTCTCCGTGACCCGCGCGATCAATGCACCTCGGCGGGCCGTGCGCAAGGCTCAACGCCAAATCATGGTGCCGTTGGTGATCGCTGACGGATTCTTCGCATTGGTTGGATCATTGTTTGAATCATCGAACACGCGATCCACACCCTACAATCCGTCAGCTGTTCCCTCATCGCAAACTGCCGACGCCGCTTACGTCTATGTGATAGGGACACGTGTCAATCAACGTGCTGGACCGTCTACTTCGAATGCCGTGATGGGTGTCTTGAGCGAGGGGACCCGCGTCGAAACGCTGCGCGATGAGGGGCAGTGGACCCAGATTCGATCCAACTTTGGTACGGGCTGGATGTCTTCCAGCTTCTTGTCGTCGGTGGCACCACCTACAGAGCGACCCGCTGCGCAGGACCGGTCGCTTCGCGCCAGCGATGTGCGGATCATCGACGGTGATACGATCAATGTTCGAGGCCTGAGAGCGAACGTGCGTCTCGTTGGATTTAACGCGCCTGAGACATGGAGACCAGCCTGCACTGCAGAGCGTGAGGTCGGGGATCGCGCGACTGCGCGTCTAGGTCAATTAGTGCGGGGTGCGACATCAATTGAATTTGAGCGCGTGGCCTGTTCCTGCCGGCCCGGGACAGAGGGCACGGATCAGTGCAACTTTGGGCGGTTCTGCGGCTCGTTGTTCGTTGACGGTCGGGACGTCGGCAGCACGCTCATTGCTGAAGGTCTGGCCGTGCCGTACAGATGTGGTCGCACCAGCTGTCCCCCACGCCCTCAACCCTGGTGCCGATAGCAGGGGCACTCACCCAACACAGACGACGAATCTTCGCGCGCGGCTGAACGCTGACCCGCTGTGTGGTGCGCGTGACGGATCATTATCCAGATGCATTGGATCAGAACGAACCAAGCCACCTCAGACCGGTATCGACGGGTGCGAACGCGACTGCAAAGTGGCGGCACAAAATCGGGTCTCTCCTTATTGCTCATAGATGTGGATCGCACGGGGTCGGCCCAATCGTGCCCTGCGCTTCGCTCCGGCAAGCCCAAATACGGCTTCCACGGCTAGCCGCGGACCCTCCGCATTTGCGCTTGCGACCGGGCCTCTTGCCCCCGTGCCGGGTGATCCCCATCGCAACAAGGAGTAACCCAAATGACCAACCACTACGTCGCCACCGTCCCCGTCAAGTTCACCGACACCGATGGCCAGGAGCGCACCCGTTTTCAGCGCGTGGGCGCGATGTTCCGCAACACCCGCAACGGGGACGGATCGGAGTTCTTCAGCCTCAAGCTCGACTTCCCGGTCGCGGTCTCGGAGCTGGTGATGTTCCCGCCGAGCGCAAAGGACCCTCAGGACTGAATCCTCTGACGAGGATGGGCCGCCCCGGGACGATCTTGGGGCGGCCCGATCCCTGTTCCAGGGATGCCGTCACCGGCGGTCAGATCGCCCGAGGCGACTTCACGAAGCCGTCGGCCGCTGCGCGTTCAACGGACGCACTCCCCCCGAAATGATCAGGCCGCGACAGACCGGCCAGTCAGCCTCAAGGGGGCCATCCACAAAAACCTATCGGCCAGGGCCTCCCGGTTTTTGCGGCGGAGATTTGGCAAGCCAAATCTGGCCCGCCTTGACCCTGACTGTCCGCCCTGTCGGTGGGGTTTGCGCCCGCCCGCGGTTCCGTCCGAACACATGCGTGTTCGTCCAGACCCTCGGGCGGTGCTGGAGAAGGGGCCTTTGAAGCTGGAGGCTGTGCTGGTGGTGAGGGCGGCAGAGCCGCGTCCCTGCGGGCCGCGGCGTCAAGCGGACACCAAGGCTGCCTGAGCCTGAATACGACGTAAGTATATAATTGACAGCTAGGTATATTATCGTAAGGTAGGGGCAGCCTTGGTGGAAGGTGGCAGGAAATAGGGGGTCTTTCTTCGCATGTCGCGCTCAAAACGTCTCACAGATGCGGACCGCATGGAGATCGTTCGCGAAGCTGCGGAAGGCGTTTCCACTTCAGTGCTGGCGGAACGGTTTGGCGTTTCGGTGCGGGCGATCCAGTACACGCTCAAAGCCGATGCCGAGCGCCAGACGGATGCCGCGATCCCGGTCTCAGCAGTCAGTGTGAAGGTTACGGCTGAGGAGCTTGAGGCGCTCGACGAGGTACTGGCGAAGGCGGGGATCGAGAGCCGGGCCGAGGGGCTGCGGCGGCTCATTCAAGCGGCAGGCGGGGTGTTCGTTCCGGACGCGCAGATGGCAGCAGAGATGGCGCGCTACCGCGCCTCTCTGCACGAGGTTGGCAATGGGGTCGCGCAGATCGCCAAGCAGATGACGCGGGCCAACCGGATGGGGCAGGGGACTGACGGTGGCACGCGTGCCGCGTTCACCGAATTGCGCCTCGCGCAGATGCGCAGGTTGGCGCGGTTCATCCTAGACAGTGCTGACGAGATCGACCTGCTTCTGCGCCGCCGTCGGGACGCGATGCAGCTGGAGGCCACGGCCGCGCTGAGGGAGTTTGCCCATGCGGCTGAATGATGCCGTCGATGCCGTCACGGGCGAGGTCTTCCGGGACGGCTGGAGCCGGATCCGGGGCTCGATGCAGGGGCTGCATGTCGCCAAGCAGAGCCAGCTTGTGCGCGCGGCGGCAGGGCATCGGCCAGCCGTCTTTAAGGCGATCCGGGGCGGCGGTACGCATACCAAATCACAGCTCACAAACCAGCTCGAGTACCTCACCACCAAGTCCACCCATATCGTGGACAGTAGCGGGTTTCTGGATGGCAAGGCAAAGCTCGAGGCGGGTGACATCAAGGATCTGACCGAGCGCTTTGCTAAGCGGTGGGATGCAGGCTTCAAACCCAAGCTTGGCCAGACCACCCACATGCTCATGTCCTTCCCCATCGGCACGCGCGGCGAGGATGTGCGCGACATCGCAACGGATGTAGCCGAGCGGTTCTTCCAGACTGATGAGGGGCATTTCGATTACATCATCGCGGTGCATGAGGACCGCGATCACCCCCATGCGCATCTGGTGCTGAACCGCCGCTCGCAGGAAGGCGAGTTCTTTTTCCTCGGGCGCAACCATCGCTTCAACTATGACGACTTCCGCCTCGCCATGGTCGAGGAGGCGGAGAAGTACGGCGTGCGCCTGGAAGCCGCGCGCCGGGTGGATCGCGGCGTCGTGCATTACCCCGCCCGGACCAGCGAGGTCTATGCGGCGAGGGAAGAGGGCCGCGCGCCCCGCGAACGGGAACGCGTGGGGCAGGACCTGACGCGGACGCTGGCGGAGATCGCCAACACAAGAACTGTCTACCACTCGCTTGCCGCGGAGGCTTCGCGCGAGGCGCGGGAAGACATCGCTGCGGCCCTCTTCCGCGCGGGCGAGGTGCTGGCGCATGGCGGGCAGGTGGACCGAACAGGAGATGTGTACATGGCCGAGGATCAAAGTTTCGAGGATCTGAGAAGCCTCTATGCGGAAAAGCTCGCGCGGGTGCAGGGCATGATCGCCGAGAAGTCCGATGCGGAACGTCCTGTGCTGGAAAAACGCCTCATCCAGATCCAGACGCAGGTCCAGCACATGCAGCCTCTCGGTTTGCGATCATCCACGCTGTCAGAAACCCCCTCGGAGGGCGGGATCTATTCCGAGGCCAATATTGACGCCAGCCAGCGCGAGCGACTGGCCGAGCCCGACCTGAGATCGCGCATTGACGCGGCACTACGGGGCACCGGGATCAGCACATCGGAAGTGGTGGCCCGGATCGAGACGGGCGCCTCAAATGCAGCGCTCGAGCATCAATGGATCGCCAATGATCTCTCCAAAGTAGCTGAGGCGCGCGATCTGACCCTTGAACGCCGCGCCGATCTGGAGCAGGCGCGCGACATTCTCAACGATGTGCATGTCGCGCTTGGCACGCTTCTGGAACGGGAGAACGTGCTGCGTCGGGATGGCGTCATGGAAGCGGAACCGGTCAGCGAGCGGTTCCACTATCACGAGGACGCGGTCCGGGCGATGGAAGGGACAATCCGTCAGGAGATGCGCGCAGACGGCCTGACAGCGCAGCAGATCGAGGACCGGGACTGGGAGGTTGTGGCAAGGGCGGAGCACCGGGTTGAGGCGGAGCAGCGCGCGTATCTCGAGAAACACCCGGAGCTGCTGGCACGGCCGGGCGATGTGATCGACCGGTCTGAACCCTACAGGGAGGCCATCACCGATGCGGCCCGCGCCAGCGAGATCACCCGCGAGGTCGACCGGATCATGGAGAGTCGCGATGTCCGCACCCCAGTTGCGGATGCTGTCACCAAGGACTTGCGCGCGCGCTATCCAGACATGCCGTCCCACCTCGCCCGTGGGCTCGGCGCGACCTATGCCGACGTCGTCGATATGCGGGACACGGAGGCCATCAATCAGGTTCGCCGCGACAACGAGTTGCGCGAGGGGCTTGGGGTTGGCACGCGTGACGAACGTCTAGCCACCCGCGATGAAACGGCGCCGCAGACTGACCGTACCGACCTTCTCGCAGACGAAATCGCGCGTGTCCTGGACCATGAGCGGGCGGGGGAGTTGTCCGCGCCCTTCGAGACCGAGGCGGAGCGGGACGCTTTCCGCGGCGAGATCGCGCGGGTGCTGGATGACCGCCAACTTGCGCGGCTCACATCCGGCGATGCCGATGCGCTGGACAAGGTTCTCGAGGACCGCCTCGACCGGCTCTATGTCGCCAAGGTCTACCTGCAATCCGATGCCGCAACGGCCAACACCGAGGCCCTGCGTCAAGTGGTCGATGATCTGGCCGATGCCGAGTATGAAAAACACCGCGCGACAGACGTGGACGGCGAGACTGAGCGGGGCCAGGTCCATTGAGCGCGCCCATGGGAAAGGCGCGGATCGCGACCGGCGTTTTGCTGGTAACGCTGGTGACCGCCGCCATGGGCTATACCATCGCCTCGGCGGTGCTGACCTACCAGGATCTCGGCTTCGGGGCCGAGATCGACTTCGCCTATATCGCGCAGAACTACATGGGGATCCGCGATCGCCGCCCGGAGGACGCGCAACTTATTCACCTGATCATCGGCAGCTTCGCCGCCGCTGGCATGATGCTGAGCCTCGCTCTCTCAGGTTCAGCTCTGACACGGTTTGGCCAAACCCATTGGCAGAGCGCGCGCGAGATGAAGGCCAACGGGTTTTTTGGCGCGCCCGGCACCGGCTTCATCCTCGGCAAGCTGGGGACGCCCGGCTCCCGCGCAAAATACATTTGCTCCAAGGTCTTCCCGCATGCGCTGATCGTGGCGCCCACGGGTCGCGGTAAGACCACGGGCTTTGTCATTCCGAACCTGCTGACCTGGCAAGGCTCTGCCGTGACGCTTGATGTGAAGGGCGAGTGTTTCGAGGCCACCGCCCGCCACCGCGCAGCACAGGGCGACAAGGTCTATCGGTTTGCCCCCACCGATTGGGAGGGCAAGCGCACGCATCGCTACAACCCGCTCCTGCGCATCTATCAACTGAAAGACCCCGCGCGCCAGCAGATGGAATTGCAGCTTCTGGCGACGCTCTTCCTGCAGAGCGACAATGACCGGGTGCAGGGCCTCCTCAAAGGCGGGATCGATCTCTTCGTGGCGGCAGGCCTGCTGGCCTTCCAGCGCAAGCGCCCGACCCTGGGCGAGATCTACCGCATCGCGGCCTCGGGCGGGAACAAGCAGAAGGAGTATTTCGCGCGGGGCCACGAGGTCGACAACAGGGCGGCCAAACTGATCTTCACGCGGCTCGCTTCGACCAATAACGACACGCTGACCTCCTATGTCTCGCTCCTGATGACCTCGGGGCTCGACCAATGGCAGAATCCTGCCATAGACGAGGCGACGGCGGTCTCGGATTTTGATTTCCGGACGATCCGCAAGAAGCCCTTTTCGGTCTATCTCGTGGTCCAGCCGCTGATGGTGAAACCGCTCGCGCCGCTGATCCGCCTCTTCTTCTCCGATCTTCTTTCCGCCATGCAGGAAAAGGACCCGGGGCCTGACGAGCCGTGGCCCGTGATGATCATGCTCGACGAGTTCAACCGCTTGGGCAAAATGCCGATCGTGGTCGAGAGCATCGAGACGCTGCGGACCTATCGCGGTCATCTGGCCGTGGTCACGCAAACCATCCCCGCCCTCGATGAAATCTACGGCGAGAACACCCGCCGCGCCCTGCAGGGTAACGCCGGCGTGAAGCTCTACCTCACGCCCTCTGACGAAAAGACCGTCGAGGAGCTGAGCAAGGCGGTCGGCAAGACCACGAAGACCGTGGTCACGCGGTCGCAATCCATCGGCAAGAACCCCTTCGAGGGGCGCAGCCAATCAACACGGACCGAGGAAAGCTCCTTGCTTCCTGAAGATGAAGCGCGCCGCCTGCCGCTCGACGAGATAGTCATGGTCATCGATGCCCAGATGCCGGTCCGGGCAAAGCGGATCCAGTACTTCGACGATCGGCTGTTCAAGGCAATCCACGCGGCACAGACGGGGGAGTTGCCGTTTCCGAAGCCGGGAGGAGGGGGGCCGCAGGGGAACCTGCCGCTGAGCGTGCGCGCCATGCCGATGACTCCGCCCGCGAACGGACCAAGTGGGTCTGACGCCGTTGTGGAGACCACACGCCAAGAAGCGGGTAGTCAAACGTCAGGGCAAACCGACGTCGCACCAAAAAAGACTGCGCCTGTCGTTTACGCCGTCGTCGCGGAGGAACAGCGACAGATGGAGATGGATTTTGGGGGCCCGGTCGCGGATACCGAGACAGTGCGCGTGGATGATGAGGCGCAGATGCGCTCTGCAGTCGATGGCTTAGAAGACATGGAAGCGATGCTGCAGGAGGAAGGTGGTCAAAAGCTGGTAACCCGATAGGGTAGCGAGGGTCGTATGCCGGTCGACCGGGGCGGTTTACGGCCATTCGCTGCGCCTTAGACGAATGGCCGCTTTTCTCAAAGCCCAGACTTCCGAAATCAGAAGTCCCAATCGTCGTCTTCCGTCGCGACCGCCTTGCCGATCACGTAGGACGAGCCCGATCCAGAGAAGAAGTCGTGATTTTCGTCCGAATTGGGCGAGAGCGCGGCCATGATCGCCGGATTGACCTTGCAAGCTTCGTCGGGAAACAGCGCCTCGAAGCCGAGGTTCTGTAGCGCCTTATTGGCGTTGTAGTGCAGGAACTGCTTCACATCCTCGGTCAGGCCCAGCTGGTCGTAAAGGTGTTCGGTATAGCGTGCCTCGATCTCGTAGAGATCGAACAGAAGCGAAAAAGCGAAGTCCTTCAGCTCTGTTTGTTCGGCCGCGCCGATCCGTTCCAACCCGCGCTGGAATTTGTAACCGACATAGTACCCATGGATCGCCTCGTCGCGGATGATCAGGCGGATCAGGTCGGCGGTGTTGGTCAGCCGTGCCCGCGAGGACCAATGCATCGGCAGGTAGAAGCCGGAATAGAACAGAAAGCTTTCGAGAAAGACGCTTGCGATCTTCTTGCGCAGGGGCGAAGCGGTTGCATCGTATTCGTCGAGGATCAGCCGTGACTTGGCTTGCAGATGCTCGCTTTCGGCTGACCAACGGAAGGCTTCGTCGACCTCGGCGGTCTGGCACAGGGTCGAGAAGACCGACGAATAGCTGCGCGCATGCACGGCCTCCATGAAGGCTATATTGCTCAGCACCGCCTCTTCGTGCGGAGTGATTGCATCTGCCATCAATGTCGGCGCGCCCACGCAGTTCTGTATCGTGTCCAGAAGCGTCAGCCCGGTGAAGACGCGGATCGTCAGCGCGCGCTCATCCTCGGTCAGTTGCGACCAGCTTTGCACATCGTTGGACAGCGGCACCTTCTCCGGCAGCCAGAAATTGACCGTCAGCCGGTTCCAGATTTCCAGGTCCTTGTCGTCTTCCAGACGGTTCCAGTTGATCGCGCGGGGGATCGGGCGGGATTGTGTTTGGATGAAGTCTTTCATGTCGGCCTCACAGGGAACAGGAAACGCAGCCCTGCACCTCGGTCCCTTCAAGGGCCATTTGGCGCAGGCGAATGTAGTAGATTGTCTTGATGCCTTTCTTCCACGCATAGATCTGCGCACGGTTGATGTCGCGCGTCGTAGCCTCGGCGGGGAAGAACAGGGTCAGCGAAAGGCCCTGATCGACATGCTGCGTCGCCGCTGCATAGGTGTCAATGATAGCCTCCGGGCCGATTTCGTAGGCATCGCGGTAATATTCGAGGTTGTCGTTGGTCATGTAGGGGGCGGGGTAGTAGACCCGGCCAATTTTGCCCTCCTTGCGGATCTCGACCTTCGAAGTGATCGGATGGATCGAGGAGGTGGCGTTATTGATATAGCTGATTGACCCGGTGGGCGGCACGGCCTGCAGGTTGCGGTTATAAAGTCCGTCTTTCATCACCGCGTCTCGCAGGGCCGTCCAATCCGCGCGAGAAGGCACCGGGATGCCCGCTTTTGCGAAGAGATCGCGGACACGGTCGGTTTCGGGCTGCCAGTCGCGATCGACGTATTTGGCGAAAAACGACCCGTCGGCATAGGCGGATTTCTCAAAGCCCTCAAAGTGCGTGCCGCGTTCTCGCGCCAAAGAGTTCGAGGTGGTAAGCGCGTGGTAGAGCACTGTGCAGAAGTAGATATTGGTGAAGTCGATCCCTTCGCGCGATCCGTAATGGATGCATTCGCGCGCCAGATAGCCGTGTAGGTTCATTTGCCCCAGCCCGATCGCATGGCTGCGGTCATTGCCCTTTCGGATCGAAGGCACGCTGTCGATAGCGCTCATCTCGGAAACCGCGTTCAACGCGCGGATCGCCGTGCCAACCGAGGCCGCCAGATCGCCGCCATCCATCGCCCGAGCGATGTTCATCGAGCCCAGATTGCACGAGATGTCGGTGCCCATATGGGCGTAGCTCAGATCGTCGTTGAATTCCGACGCCTCGTTCACCTGCAGGATCTCGGAGCAGAGGTTCGACATGGCTATGCGACCCGCGATGGGATTGGCACGGTTCACCGTGTCTTCGAACATGATGTAGGGATAGCCGCTTTCGAACTGGATCTCGGCTATGGTCTGAAAGAAGGCGCGCGCGTTGATCTTGTTTTTTCGGATTCGCGGATCGTCGACCATCTCGTGATACTTCTCGGAGACGGAAAGATCGGAGAAGGCGCAGCCATAGACCTTTTCGACGTCATGCGGCGAGAAGAGATACATGTCCTCGTTCTTCTTAGCCAACTCGAAGGTGATGTCGGGAATCACCACACCGAGGGACAGCGTTTTGATGCGGATCTTCTCATCGGCGTTTTCGCGCTTGGTATCGAGGAAGCGTAGGATGTCGGGATGGTGCGCGTTTAGATAGACCGCGCCCGCGCCCTGACGCGCGCCCAGCTGATTGGCGTAGGAAAAGCTGTCCTCAAGAAGCTTCATCACCGGGATTACACCCGAGGACTGGTTCTCGATCCCTTTGATCGGTGCGCCGTGTTCGCGGATGTTGGTCAGCATCAGGGCCACGCCTCCGCCGCGCTTGCTGAGCTGAAGGGCCGAATTGATGCCGCGTCCGATGCTTTCCATGTTGTCTTCGAGCCGCAGAAGGAAGCACGAGACGAACTCGCCGCGGGCCTTCTTTCCGGCATTCAGGAAGGTGGGCGTCGCTGGTTGAAAACGGCCCTCCACGATCTCGGTCATCAGGCGTAGCGCCAGCGCCGTGTCCCCACGCGCCAGCGTCAGCGCGTTCATCACCACGCGGTCCTCGTAGCGTTCAAGATAGCGCTGCCCGTCGCGAGTCTTCAGCGTATAGGAGGTGTAATATTTGAACGCGCCGAGGAAGGTCGGGAAGCGGAATTTCAGCGCATAGGCGGCATCCCAGATCTCATGCAGGAAGGCGCGGTCATATTGCGCCAGTACCTCGGGCTCGTAGTACCCCTCATCTACCAGGTAGCCGAGCTTTTCATCCAGCGAGTGGAAGAACACGGTGTTCTGGTTAACGTGTTGCAGGAAATATTGGCGCGCGGCCTTGCGGTCGGCGTCGAACTGGATGCGGCCTTCCTCGTCGTAGAGGTTCAGCATCGCGTTCAGCGCGTGGTAGTCGAGATCTGCGGTTACGCTTGCATCAAGCATGTCTTGTCCTCTTGATCGGCCCAAAACCGGGCGAGCCCGGAGCGGATGCGGGTGATGTCAGTGTCGGTTCCAGCCAATTCGAACCGGTACAGGACGGGCACGCCGCATTTGGCGGCGATCACGTCGCCGGCCATTGCGAACGTGGATCCGAAGTTGCGATTGCCGCCTGCGATGACGCCGCGCAAGCGCGCACGAGCTGAAGGGTCGTTGAGAAAACGGATGACCTGTTTCGGCACCGCGCCGCGGCCCTCGGCATCGGCATAGGTCGGGCTGATCAGCACGAAGGGGCCATCCGTCTGCGGCAGCGGATCACTCTTGCGGATGGGCAGGCGTACCGCGGGCAGGCCCAGCCGTTCCACCAGCCGCGCCGTATTGCCCGACCCGCTTGAGAAGTAGACCAGCCCGGCCATCAGATTAGGACAGCCGACCGATCATGTCGGGACGAAAGCCCGCCCAGTGGTCCTCGCCCGCGACGACCACTGGGGCCTGGCGGTAGCCCAACGCCTGGACCCGATCCATCGCTGCGGCATCCTCGGTCAGATCGACGACCTCATAGGGCAAGCCGCGGGCATCGAGCGCGCGGGTGGTCGCGGTGCATTGCACACAGGCAGGTTTGGAATAGACGGTGATGGTCATCTCTTTGTCCCTTGTCTGTTATGCGGTCTACAGGACAGGGACACGGAACCGGGGCGTGCGCGACACGCGACACCCGATCACGCGCCCAGGCCCTCCGCCCGCGGTCGTCGTTTATATGGTCCTGGCAGGTCTCCTGACTTCACGGCTCAAGTGCGCAGGTCCCCTTCCCGGCACATCACGCACCAGTGGCTTTGACCTGAGCTTGCCGCTTACAGTTGCGGGGGCAGTGCCGGATTTTCACCAGCTTCCCTTTTCACCCGACGCAATGACTCGCGGGCACCAAGACAACTGCATGTTGATCCTCGTGATGAGGCGATGTCAATATCTTGTAGAGGGATTGGCTTGGTTTTTTGTGCAAGCGGACGAGATACGTCGAGGCAAGAACGTTTGAACACTTCCAGCCCTTCGATATGTGCCGCTGGTTTGATGGCCGGTTTTGCTGTGCAACAACCGCACAGATGGCTTTTGGGCCAGTTCACGCTGACATCCTCGCGCTGAGCCAAGGCCGCCGTTTGCTCGTACTTCAAGTAATGTCGACTTCGGGCCGACCTCTACAGACCGGCCCGACTTCTTAGAGTTCCACCGCCTCCGCGATGGCGAGCGCATCTTCGAGCTCGACGCCGAGGTAGCGCACCGTACTATCCATTTTCGTATGGCCGAGGAGAAGCTGCACTGCGCGGAGGTTGCCAGTCTTGCGATATATCTGCGCCACCTTGGTCCGGCGCATGGAGTGCGTGCCGTAGGCGCTTGGCTCGAGACCGATAGACGTCACCCAATTCCGAACGAGGCGGGCGTATTGCCTTGTTGAAATATGCTGGCGTTCGTGAAAGCGACCGGGCCAGAGATGCTCCGACCCGATCATCAGTGGAGCCTCGAGCCAAACCGCGATGGCTTTTCGCGTTCCCTCGCTGATCTCGAAGCTCACCGGCTTATGGGTTTTGCTCTGGACGATCGAAGCGCGGTGTTTGACATGTCCGGCCGCGTAGACGTCAGCGACCTTAAGCTTTACAAGGTCGCATCCGCGCAACTTGCTGTCGATGGCAAGACTGAAGAGCGCCAGTTCGCGAAGCCGCTGGGCGATCTCGAGTCGGACCCGGATCGCCCACACATGCTTCGGCTCGAGCGGACGCTTCTGGCCGACGATGCGGCCCTTGTTCCAAGCGGGACGGCAGGCTCGGATGGCTGGCAGGTTTGTAGTCGGCATGGTGGTTCCTCCGATCCACCACGCCCGCCACGTCTTCGGCATCATGCCGACGACTTGGCATAGCAAATCCCCGGCGCTGTGTCGCAATTGCGGCGGTGCGCGCCTGCCGCAGCGCCGCATGGTAGCTTTGAGCCTTTCTCGACATTCGGCAACATCTGGATACAGACATGCTCCATGTCGATGATCGAAGATTTAAAGAGAATTGAGAGATTGGTCTTGCCGACCGATCCGAGCTTTCGTGCCATCGATATCGAGGAAATGGATCGTCACATCAATGACGTCCGGCAAAATGCACTCGCGACAGAAAAGGATGCGTTTCTTCTGTCTCTGATGCGACTTCTCGCACTTCCGGGGAATGGGCATACTCGCCTGATCCCGAACCATGCGATCTCGGTGCTGCCGCTTCGCTTTGTAACGGTAGGGACGGCCGTGCGATTGCTCGGTGTCCCGACTGATTTCGACGCGTCGACCGGGAGCGAATTGGTTTCCATCAATGACTTTCCCGTCAGCGAGATCGAGGACGCCGCATCGCCTTTTCTGGCGGGAACGAGACAGCGAAAACGGGTCATTGGGCCAATCCTCTTCGCCTGGCCGAGTGCATTGGTCCGTTTGGGCGTGTGTTCCGAAAACGGGCCGATCAAATACCAGATGCGCGACCAGACGGGGCGGCTCATCGAGCTTGTTCCGGATTGGAAGAACAGGGTTCCCGGATCATCACTTTACCCGCGAAACGAGCATGGGAAATCCGAAGTGACCTGGCCTCATGGGACCTTTTTAGAGATCAAGGATTTCGGCCGACACGGACTGCTGATGGTGCTTCCGAGCTTCTTCGATCCCGGTGAAACGATGCTCGCCAATGCGATTGACGAAGCGTCGGAGCTGGCACGGTCGCGCCCCTCGACGCCCCTTCTAATCGATATCAGAGGAAATACAGGCGGCAACTTCTTCAAGGCCCTGCCATTGATCGACGCGATCTCGGAGGGCGGAGAGGACCGGCGGGTTGGTGTTATTGTCGACAAGTTCACCTTCTCTGCTGCAATCGTCTTCGTCGCCATCCTGAAACACCGCCTCGGAGCGCGGCTTAGATTGATTGGCGAAGAGATGGGGGACGACCTTACGTTCTTCGCGGAAGGTGGGGCAATTGACCTGTCGACAGACGGCGCGGTTGCCCGATACTCATCCGCCTTTCATGACTGGGCTCAAGGTCGGATCGACGAGACCACCCCGAGAGCGATCGCGAAAGAGATCGTCGCGGTCGGAAAACTGGAGTTAGACTGTCGCTGGATTGCGGCTGCGCAAGATCGTGAAGCGCGCGATCTTTTCTGCCGGGAGTTTCTCGCCGATCTGCAATCATGAATGAATGTCCGCCCTGTCCCGTACTGCTGACTTTGGGCTGCCAGGCTATGCTGCACGTGGCCACGGATGGCTGGTTCGGGGTGGCTGCACTGCAGCGACGGGCCGCTGCTTGAGCGGTAGGTAAGGGCCGTCACCGCCTGCCGAGGCGACCCAACCTTGAAAGCTGTGCAAGCATTCGGGCTCCTGTGCCGGTCCCGTCGCGGGGAGGAGCTGCAGTTGGCCCTCCCGCAGTGTTGGGTCGGCTTGGCAACGCTTGAACACCAAAGAATTGGCGCGCGCGCAGGGCTGCGTACTCCGCGCCAGTCGCACCTCCGATGGCGTACCGGTTGTAGACCTGTTGGCTGCCGGCAAGCCCTCGGGCAAAGGCATAGCTTCCTCCAAAGCCGGCTGAGAGTGCTGGCATCATGATGTTTCCGGAGATCGCCCGAACAAGGAAGGGCGTTGCTATGATGAATCCCTTCGCCATCAGCACCATCATGAAGAACGGGATGAGCGCGCCGATGTTGGAGGCGCCTTCCGGGTCGCCCAGCTCGGCAAGAAGCGCTCGCGAGACACCCGTGATCGTTGCGAACACGCCGGCAACGACAATCGGGTACATCGCAAAGGAAATCAGCGCCGAAAGCCAGCGCGCGAAATAATCCTTGGTCACTTCAAACAGTGTCAGGAAGATCATGACCGGCGCGATCCCGATAAGTAGAGCGATCATGAGCCTGGACGCAACGACTATGAACGCCGCCAAGCCACCGAGGATCGAGAGCAGCAAAACGCCAAGTGTGTCCAACAGGGCACCTGCCATCCAGTTCAGTTCAGACCCCGCGGCATTCAGATAGTCCCCGAGCGCTGCGATCAGGTCATCGAACTCCTCTGCGAAGGTACCGGATGGGCCCGGTGATCCGCCGCCGACAGAGGCCACGAGCGACCCGGCAATGCTGTCGATCCCGTTCAGGATCGCCGCAGCAAGGATGTTGAACTGTACCCAGTTGGTTGCAAATGCGCCTATCAGCGCGACCTTCACGGCGAGCCAAATGGCCGTGCGCCCGTCCATGGCGCGATACTGGTAGATCGTGTTGATGAAAACCAGAATGACAACGAACGTGGTGCCGAGGACGAGCATCGTTCCGACTGTTGCAGCGACCGCGCCAAATTGTGTCTCGGCAGCGGTATTTAGATAGCCTTCCGCCGTTTCCACGAAGTAGGTGACGACGCTCATGGAACCCTACCAGTTTCCAGCAGCTTCGCAGATTTGCATGGCTTCGCGCCGAAGCTCATTTGCCTGGCGTCGGTACGTGGACGTCGCTTCGACGATATCCCAGTATTCAGATGCGGCGAAATGCTCGACGAAGACGTCTTCGGCTGCCTCCCAAGACGGATAACGTGTTGGACATTCACAGCTTTGGGCTTCAAAGATGCGTTGCATGCTCTGTGCCCGATAGATTTGTTGGATCAGAAGCCGCTTGTGGGACTCGCGTACATCGATGTCTTGCATCCATTGTGGCTCTGGAGGTTGGTCGGGACAGACATCTGGCTGGTTTTCGAGCGTTGGGATCAGGTTCCGTTCGGCGACGCCAGCGGTCCCATCGAGAACGGCGAGCAGGCCTGCCATCGCAACGACCTGGATCATTCTGAAGCCACTTCCGTCGCCAAAGATTCACGCTTCAAGAACGTAGTATAGCCGTAGTCACCGGCTTCAGCTGTAATGACTTCCCATCCCTCTGCGCCGCGCTCATTCAAGGCGCTTCGCATCGCGTCGTAGTCTTTTTGTTTCTTCACCTGGAAAAACAGGATGTCGTACTCAAAGGTCTTCATTGGGAAGCTCCGATCTCATTGGCGCCGGGGAGGTAGAATTCGGTGATGCCGCGTTTGCCGTCATGGCGGCCGACCTGGATGATCACATCGATGGAGTTCTCGATGTACTGGATCATGTCGGTATAGGTCATCGGGATCTCGGTCTTGAGCGCGGCGATGGCCAGACGCTGCACGTCGAGTTGCGGGGTTTCGGCATGAAGGGTAGTCATGGACCCGCCATGGCCGGTATTGATAGCCTCCAGGAAGGTCATGGCCTCCTTGCCGCGCACCTCGCCGAGGATGATCCGGTCGGGGCGCATGCGCAGCGTGGCAGTGAGCAGCACGTCAGCAGTCTGGAACTCCGCGTCGCGATTGGCGATGAGGGTTACGGCATTGGGCTGGGTCAACAGAAGCTCGGCGGCTTCCTCGATGGTGACGATGCGTTCCGCGGACGGCACATGAGCAAGGATCTTCCGCGCGGCGACGGTCTTGCCGGTGGAGGTGCCGCCCGAGACGATCATGTTGAGCTTGTTGTCTACGCAGAAGGCCAGCGCATCTTCGATTACGCCCGCGGCCACGACCTCGCGGAGTTCGCGGGTTTTCTCGAGACGGAGCTCTTCCAGTTTGCGCTCCTTGCCATAGAGGAAGTCGAGCGCGATCCCGTCAAGCGGCAGGCTTGAGAAGAACCGAAGGCTGATCGACATGGCCGAGAGCACGGCGGGCGAGGTAATGACCTGCGCCCGGATCGGCCGCCCCTTGTAGGTGATCGAGACCGAGACGATCGGGCGGTCCTTGCTCATCGTGGTGTTGGCGGAGGAGGCGATCTGGTTGCCGAGGTCCTTCACGTCCGTCGCGGTCAGTGCCTGGTCCAGCTTTCGCATGAAGTGATCGCCCTGAAATTCTCCCCAGCAGGTGCCGTCGGGATTGATGCAGATCTCGATGACATCGTCGCGGGCGGCGGCATCGATCCGGTCGAGAGAGGTCTGGAGATAACTCAGCGACATGGGCTCAGAATATCTCCAGGTCGCGGTCGACCATCACTGTGACGCGGGCCCCCTGGTCGACATAGATGACCGGACCGATCGAGAGATAATCGCCGATCACGCTGTCTGTGGCATCGGCCAGATCATCGCCCACGTCTTCGAGCACATCCGCTGTGGTCTCATCTTGCACATTGGCAGCGGCGGCGCTTGGCGCGGCGGAGATCAGCGAAATCAGCGCTGCCGAGCCAAAGCGCTCATCAAAGCGCGTGTCCACGAAACCGGTGACACCCGAACGGCCAAGTTCATCACCGCCGAAGGAGCTGATCTGGACGGTTTGGCCCGCGGGCAGGATGATCCGGTCCCAAGCGATGGTGACCCGGCGTTGCGCGATATCGACGCCAGAGCGATAGCGCCCGATGAGGCGGGACCCACGCGGGATCAGGAGACGGCTGCCATCGAAACTGAACACGTCTTCGGAAACAACGGCCCGGGTCTGACCGGGCAGGGAGCTGTAGAGGGCGGTTTCCATGACGGCCTGGATCATCGTGCCCTGGATGATGGTGTTGGAGGGGTTGGCGATGACCTCAGCCTGCGTCACGGACGTTGGCAGCGCGCCGTTCAGCACGAAATCCGTCACCTCGCCAAAGGTGCGCTCGGTCAGTGCCGTTTCATTCGCGCCTGATGTGCCGCCAAAGGCGATGGTGGGCGAGGCGATCCGGCGCTCCTGAAACGCACGCTCTTCGGCCGCGCGGCGCTCAAGTTCCGCGAGCCGTCTTGCTTCCTCCTCGCGGCGCAGCCGTTCTTCTTCTCGCGCGCGCAACTCGTCCTCGGTGGGACCGATGGGTGCGGGGACGGGGCGGTTGGCCTCGAGTTGGGCCAGTTCCAGATCCATGCGGAGTTGTTCAAGCTCGCGATCGCGGGCCGTGAGCTCATCGCGAAACTGTTGCTGTGCGGCTTCCGAGGCGGACTGCAGGGCGGCGATCTGCGCTGTCAGTGCATCAATGGCTTCGGCGGCAGCCGTGTCTTCCTCGACGACGGGTTCGGGCGCGTTGCGCAATTCCTCGATCTGGGCCTGAAGGGCTGCGAGCTGTGCCAGAAGCTCGGCATTGGGCTCGACAGGCTCGGGAGCGACCAAAACCACTTCGGGCTCGGGTGGGGGCAGGGTTTCGATGGCGCCGAAGCCGTCGCCTTCGTTTTGAAACACATCCGGCGTCGCCGTGGGCAGGGCTTCCTCTTCCTCGGGTTGTGGCATGAGATAGAGCAAGGCACCGCCCGCGCCGATCACGAGGACGACGACCAAAGCAAGCAGCGGTGAGCGCCGTGGGGTAGGGGGCGAGCTCGCGCCTTTGCCGTGCTCGAGAGCAGCGAGGCGTTTCTCGAGGTCTGCGTTTCCAGTATCGCTCATGATCCCACCCCCGCAGGCGGTGTGGCCGCGATACAGACCACCTCGTCACCGATCCGCAGCACCCATTGCCGGTTCACCCCGGAGACGCGGATCACGCCATCGTCGGTGGCTTGCGTGTTGACCGTGCGCTCACGGCCATTGGCGTAACGAAAGATCGCGGGCACCGGCGCGTTCCGCGGGAATTCGAAATACGTGAAGGTCCCGTCATCCCAGACGCGGGTCGGGGTGAACTCGGTGCGCGCGCTGGCCCCGTAATTGTAATTCGGGGCCTGGGCCGCGATGGCACGCGTGGGCCGTGCATTGTCGTCCGGATAGTGGAACTGCACCACGTAGAAGGTTGGGCTGCGGACCTCCTGGACGTTGAAATAGTAGCTCCGCCTGTTCGTGTAGACGGTAACGTTTGTATGGACACCGCGCGCCACCGGCTTGATCGCAAAGGCCTGACCGCCGGGGACGCCGTCAATCTCGAAGCCCTCCGTGTCGCCCGCGATGATTGAGCGGATGCTTTCACCCTCTCCAAATTCGACAGTGGTGACATGGGTGAGCGAGACGCTGAGACGGTAGACCTGACCCTCCTGGTAGGTGGCCAAGCGAACCCGGCTGTCGTTGGGACCGCCACGCGGAATTGCTTCGGCGGAGGCAAGGCCGGGCAACAGGGCAATGACAAAAACAAGCGATCTTGTGAACAACAAACATGCGTTTCCGGAACGAGGAGTGTCGCCAATACCCTGCCGCGCTGCGCGCTCTCGGGACATTGGCGACAGAGTATTTTGATTTGAATTCCGGAAACGCATTAATTCTCCAATCTGTCGGAGCGGATGGAATATTCGAGGACCGTGAAGCCGAATGGATTGGTCCAGACCTCATCGATGGAGCGACGGGTCTCCGGGCGGAACTCGAAGAGTAGCGTCGCAGTGAAGAGGCCGGTCTGGGTGCCGTTAATGGACGTCAGGCGCTTGCGCAGGCGGACCGTCGCGCGGTTGGTTCCGATCCGGTTGATGCTGAGGATTTCCACGTCGAGCCGCGCATTGGGGCCATAGACCGTCGGCGGGTAATTCTCGTTGGCGCTGTTCCAGATCTGGCGCAGCCCGCTCTCTGCAGCCCCGTCCGAGCGGCGCAGGACACTTCGGATGCGCAGGTCATTGTCGAGCTGGTTATAGACCTCCCGGTCGGTCACATAGCGGAAGACTTCCGCCTCGATGATCGCCTGGTTGGCGGTCACCGAGGAGGCGCCCACCGAGGCTTCGGGGAGTGCAAAGCCGGTGGCGGGATCATAGGGGACAACAACGGGCGGGGGGTCGACATCGAGGATTGCGACAGCCGCGGCGCTCAGGCACCCGAGGATGCCGAAGATCAGCCCGACGAGCCCAAGGCGTTGCCAGAACCGTTCACGGCGCAACGCGCCATAGACCAGCTCTTCTTCGATGACTTCTTGTTCACTCACCACGCGTCACACCTCGAAATTAGTCCGCGCTGAGGTCAGGCAGCGTAAAATCCATGAAGCGCTGCTCCTCGGCGATGGTGGCGGCATCGATGACGCCGCCGGTGCCATCGCCCACGGTCTGCACGGCTTCGAGCTGCCACATGGCGACGAGCGCGATGGCCAGTTCCGCTGTGACGCGGGTATTAAGATCGACGCTTTCCTTGAGTTCGTCCATGTCGTCGATGAGACCGACGAGGCGGTCGACGCGTTCCAGCGATTGGCCCGCGTCCTCATAGCTGTTCTGGGCCGCGGCCGACACAAGGGCACCGGTGGTGGCCTGCGTCGCCACGCGGTTGGCCCCGGGATTTCCGCTGGTGGCCATTTCCGAGAGGGTGTTGTCGTCAAATCCGAGATCGGCCAGCACCCGGTCCATCTGGGTTTCGATCTCGCCCGCGCCGGAGCCAGAGAGGCCGGAGAAGTCACCCGTTTTGATGGCCTCAATCGTGGCAAGGATGTCCCCGAACTCCTGGTCGAGAAGACCGTTCAATTCATCTTCCATCTCCGTGCGGATGATTTCCGGCAGTTCGGCGAGGCGGGTGAGGGCTTCATAGGTTTTTTGCAATTCGCCAAGTTGTTCCGTGAGTGTCGCAAGCTGTTCACGGAGCTGCGTCAGCTGCTCGTTCTGCAGGATCTCGTCTTCGATCATCTGCCGGAGCTGCTGGATGTTTTGCGCGATGTTCTGGGTATCGACGACGGGTACGCCTTGCGCCAGAGCAGGGGATAGCGTGCCGAGATGCAGGCCAATCCCAAGTGCCGTGGCCAAAGCTGTTCTCAGAAACATCCGTCCCATCATTCAATCTCCCTGATAGTAAAATCCATGAATGCGCCCTCGGCCATGCGGGCGCTGGCCTGCGCCAATTCTTCTGCGCTCAGGACGCGGGTGCGCGCCGCCTGAAGCCGGATGCGCGCCGCGACGAGGCGCACGAGTTCGGCGCGGGCATAGGTGTTGAGTGCGACGCTCTCCTGCACATCTTCCATTTCGGAAATCCGCTCGACGATATCCGCTATGCGCAGGGCGGACTGTCGGATCGCGGCGGGCGAGTTGCTGGCATAGAAGGCCGCGCCGTGCCCGGTGATTGAGAGGTTCGCATTAGCTAGAAGCGCCGGATCGATCGTGCCGAGCGCTTCGATCCCACCGATGCGGCTCAGATAGAGATTGTAGCGTTCAGGAATGACCTGGACGTAGTGCTGGGTCTCGGCAAAGGGCGGGACACCGCCATATTCAAAGACCCGGCCAGGGCCGGCATTATAGGCCGCGAGCGCGTTGATGATGTTGCCATCGAAGGTGTTGAGTTGGGTGGCGAGATAGCGCGCGCCGCCATGCACCTGCAGGTAGGGGCTGTCGTAATATTCCGGGTTGATGCCGAGATCGCTGGCCGTACCGGGCATGATCTGGGTGAGGCCGAAGGCCCCGACCGGCGAGCGCGCACCAATCGTAAACCGGCTTTCCTGCCAGATGAGCGCCTGCAGCAGGGCCCGCCATTGAACTGGGGAGAGACCGGCGCGCCCCACGCCTGCAAACCCGCTGGTCTCCTGCGCGACGCGGATGATGAGTTGCTCGATGTTTTCCGCCGCATCGCCGAACATCTGCGCGCCGCCGGGATTTGGATCGATCTCGGCATTGCCGTAGACCGTTTCGACGGAACGGGCTGGATCGCCGTTGCCGCTCTCCAGCCCCGAGACCATCGCCGGCAGGCCCTGACCGCCGAAGCTGGTCTGGGCATCGAGGATGCGTTGCAGGGTTTCCAGCTGTTCGCGTTCGATCTCGGCGATGAGTTCGCGCACGGCAAGCTTGTCGGCCTGAGCGGCCAAGTCAGCCTCGCGATCGCCGGTCTCGACGATGTCACGCGCGGTCAGCCCGCTGTCATTGGTCGGCACACCTTGGGATAGGGCGAGACCGGGAAGCAGGCAAAGCGCAAGGATATGGAGCAGGCTAGACTTCAATGTCGCCCTCCGGCGCATCAAGAGGCGTGAAGGAACAATCTGGCGCGACGAAGGCTGTCGAAGCCAGGAAGGTAAAGCAATTGGCCTGCGGTTCCTGATACTGTGCGCAGGAGGCTAAAGCGCCGAGCGCGGCGAGAAGCAACACAATGCGTGTCATGAAAGTCTCCAGAAGTCTGGGCGGTTGCGGTAGTCGGCACCGACGAGGGCCTCGCCTTTTTCCATGCCGCCGAGGATGGTGAGATTGGGCCCAAGGGCGCTCAGATCGGCATCGACGACGATCGATCCTTGGTCATCGCGGATCAGCGCAAGGCGGCTGTCGCTGCCGGTGTTGAGAAGCACGTCGAGTTCCTTCTCATAGAGGTTCAGCATCGCGTAGTCGGTCGCATGGGCGCGGATATTCGGGAGGAGAATTTGCGTCGGCACCGCCTCGACGATGGTCTTGCCGGTTCGGGTGCGCTCGAGCTGGCTTGCGTATTGCGTCATCATCACCGCGACGGTGTTCTGTTTGCGCGCTGTCACCAGCCAGTTCGACAGCCGCTCGGCGAAATACGCGTTATCGAGGGCCTTCCAGGCCTCGTCGATCACGATGATGGTGGGGCGGCGATCCTCGATTTCGCGCTCGACCCGGCGGAAGAGATAGGAGAGGACCGCCATCCGTTCCTTGTCGGCCTCGCTGTCGAGAATGCCGGTCAGATCGAAGCCCACCACATCGCCCTTGAGCGAGAACGTGTCCTCGAGGCTCTGCCCGAAGATCCAGCCATAGCGGCCGTCCTCGGTCCATTCGAGCAGGCGCTGGTGCAGATCGCCGCCATCGTCGGTGGACACAAAAAGCGATGCGAAATCCCGCCAGTTCCGCAGGGCCGGGTTTGTGGCCTGCGCGTTCTGGCGCACGACTTCCTGGATGCGATTGGTCTGCGCCGGGGTCAGGGGTTTGTCAGCGCGGTAGAGCAGGGTGGCAAGCCAGTCCGAGAGCCAGGCGGTGCCGCGGGCATCGGTCTCTGTCCAGAGCGGGTTGAGGCCCGTGGGCTGACCGGCGTTCAGAGACGCGTAGCGCCCGCCATTGGCGCGGACCGCCATCTCCATACCAAGACGGTAATCGAAGACGAAGATCCGGGCACCTGCGCGACGGGCCTGGGTCATCAGGAAGGCCGACAGCACCGATTTGCCCGACCCGGGCCGTCCCATGATCAGGGTATGCCCGCTGGTGGGTTCTTTGTCGGGCGCGCCCTGCTCGTGATAGGAAAACCGGTAGGCGCTCTGCTCCGGCGTGGGCAAATATGTGACGACCCGGCCCCAGGGGGTAAGTGCTGCAGGTTTGCCGAGCTGTGTCCGGTGGAAGGCCGCAAAATCCGCGAAGTTGCGGTTGGTGACGGCGCTGGCGCGGACGCGCTTGGGCTGGTTGCCGGGATGCTGGCTGAGGTAATGGGCCTTTGCGGCGACCCGCTCGCCGATCATTTTCACGCCCTCAGTCGCGGCGGCGTTTACGATCTCCGCGCTGAGGGTCTGCAATTCCTCCAGCGTGTCGCAGAAGAGCGTCACGACCATATGGTGCTCGCCAAAGCTCTGGCGCTTGGCCTCGAGATCATCGGCGGCGATATCGAGGGCTTCCAGGAGCGAGAGGGCCGCGTCCTGGCTCGCCTGCATCTGCCGCTTTTGCCGCTTGATGCGGCCGGCCATGAGGTTCGAATTGATCGGCGTGAAGGAGTGCGTCACGATCATGTCGACCGGCAGGTTCAGCATGTCGAACATGGTGCAGGAGGTGCCTTCGGAGTATTCCCCGATGGTGAAGCTTTTGCCGTAGCGATGCCCCACGACGCCTTCAGAGAGCTCGAAATGATCGCCATGAAACGTCACGCGGGTATTGGCGACATTGACGGACAAAAAGCCGTAGGTGTTTGCAGGGTAGAGCGGCAGCTCGGTGCCCGTGTTCAGCGCGCCCAGAAACCCCACCAATTCCCCCGATGCAGCCGACAGCAGGCGCGGCTTGAGCTCGGTAAGCCCCGAAAGGAAGACGTTCACGGCCTCGCCCAAGCGCTGCAGGCGTTTGCGGGTCTCCTCCTTCAGTCGGTCCGGCGCGCTGCGGCCGAGGTGCGGCAGGAGGCTTTTCGGGGGCGGGCGGTGAATGACGGTGAGCGTCAGCGTCTTGTCGCGGAGCCCGCTGGTCTCGAGTTTCGCGCGCCAGCGCCGGTCCACCTCGCCCGCGAAGCTGTCCTCACGGATGGGGTCGAGATCAGGTTTGATGGCCTTGGAGACCTTGTGGACGTAATAGCTGAATTCCGGCCCGAGCTGCGCGACGATGCGGGCAAAGAGGGCGGTCACCTTGTCGAGATAGGCATCGTCCGTCGTGTAGCTGTTGATCCCCTCGAGCCGGATGCAGCGGAAGAGCTCGTTGACCCGGGTGCGCACGGTCTGGTCGTCGACGAGGCTCACATAGGGCAGCATATGCGCGAGGCGGGTCTCGCGCGCATACCATTCTGGCGTCATCGTGCGGGGATCGAGCGCAGCATCAGGGGCGTCATCACGGGGCATAGCTGTCCCCGCCATGGATGGACCTGTTGCGCGTGGGCGGTGTCTCCTGCAGGGCCGTCATCATCACGTCGATGAAACGCGGGTCCCAATCTGCGGCCTTCCACAGCACCGGATAGAGCAGGGCCGCGAAACCCAGCACCGCGATGTGCTGGACCCAGACGAACAAGAGCACCGAACCGAAGAGCCAGACCATCGCATACATGATGGGCAGGCCAAGAAGCTTGGGCGGGCGCACGAGCCCAAGAAAGAGAGGCGCGCGCTCAGCCACCGGCAAATACCGCGGCAACGATGGTGGGGGCGGCCGCAACACCGGCGATGCCCACGAGGACCCAGAGCGCTTGGCGCAGATCGATGATGTTGAAGAACCAGCTGAGAAAGACCCCGAGGACCGCGAGTGTGGCGATGACCACACCAAGAGGGCCGGTCAGCGCATCGACAATGCCCTGCAACAAGCTCTGGATCGGGGAGAGATCGATGCTTTGCGCAAGGGCGGGTTCGGAAATGACCAGAAAGAGGGCCAAACTTGCGATGAATAGGTTTGAAATCTGTCTCATGAATTTGATCCTTCCAATCGGGCCGTAACAGCCATGACGCGGGCCACGTGGTTCTGGGTTTCTCGGTAAGGGGGAATGCCACCGTGTTGGCGCACGGCGTCCGGCCCCGCGTTGTAGGCCGCCAACGCCAGATGCGGATCGCCGAACGTCTCCAGCATCATCGCGAGGTAGCGGGCGGAGCCGTCGAGGTTCTGTTGGGGGTCACGCGGGTCGACGCCCAGATCACGCGCGGTGTCAGGCATCAGCTGACCAAGGCCAATGGCGCCCGCATGTGAGATCGCATCCTGCCGATAGGCGCTCTCAACCTCGATATTGGCGCGGTAGAGGCTCAGCCAGTCCGTGACGGAAAGCTCCGCGCGCCTTAGGCCGGGGTGGCTGGCATAACGCAGGGCCGTGGTCTCTATGGCGTTTAGGACATCGGCACGGGGCAGGGGTGCCGGACCGACACGGGCTGCAAAGCGCATCGCTTCTCGCTCTGGCACAGTTTCATCGCTGCCGAAAATCGCAAGTTCGTCGGCTGCCGATCCCTGACCGATGCCGTCATTGTAGTTCCGAGCAAAACTGCTCTGAGACCGGGATGGGGTCAGAGAGCCGTCGCTCTCCATGACCAGGACCATTTGCGCTGAGGCAGGTGCTGCGACCAGCCAGAGACAGACGAGGTTAGCTGCCAGCGCCCTTGTCTGATGGCGCTTTGTCTGGCGGGGCGAGTTTATGCGTACGGCTTGTCCCCGCCTCAAGCGGCAGGTCGACATGTGCAAAGCCAAGGCCAATAAAGAAAGACACCACGCCGGAGATCGTCTTGAACTCGCGGATCTTGATATCGTTGTAGGTCGTCCGCGTGCGGGCGGTGACGAGGAGCTTTTCCACGCCATCATCAGAGACAACGCGCATAATCCAGACCCCGTAATAGCTGGGGCCTTTCTTATGTGCCGACTCCTGGCACAGGATTTCTGCGCTATAGCCGCTTTCCACGAGTTCGCGGAACCTGGCTTCCGTAACCACATTTGGTGCTTCGATGTCCCAGTTCATGGCCCGGCTCACGCTTTCTCCAATGGCGCGACCCCAGGCATTCCCACTTGAAGCCCAGAGTTACGATAGTATACTATCAACCGCAAGATGTAATATCGTGCTTTAGCTGTAGTTTGGTCACGCAAACACTAGTCACGGCCAGTGTCTGCGATCAAGGAGATAACAGGTTTGAGAAACCCAAGGTTGACAGGCCTGCTCCCATTGCAAGCTATGGTCCTTCTGATCTGCGTTCCCGGACCAGTTTTGGCGGAATCCTGCTTCGCCCCGGCCCGTCCCTTCCTGCCAAGCGATTCGCAGGCAGCGCGGGACTATGCAGACATCATCCGTGGCGATTTCGAAGATTACATTCAGGATATCCAGAGCTACTTCCGTTGCCTCGACAGCGAACGCGCCCGCGCCTTCGAGGAAGCGCGCGAAGTCAGCGAGGACTATGGCCGATTTCTGCAATTGGCAGGGGATTGATGGGCAACCTCGGGAGCATCAGACTTGCAGCCCATGGAAACCAGACGCCGATAACACCCTCATATATCTACTTTTTAGATAACAGATTTCATCCCCTAGCGACGTCACAAAAGGTATGTGACGCGTGGCGAAAACAATCAGAACAAATGGCCAGTTGGCGCTCGTCCGTGCGTTGGTTGATGCACGTCAGAATGCGGGTCTCAGCCAGCAGCAGTTGGCGGCCAAGCTCAAACGCCACCAGTCGTTTGTGGCGCGTCTCGAAAGCGGCGAGCGCCGAATCGACGTCGTGGAGTTTACAGTTCTGGCGAGGGTCATTGGCTTTGACAAAGATGAAGTCTTGTCGATCGTCGAAGCCGCCACGGAGCCCGACCACAGGATTTGACAGCAAAGAATTTTTGGGACGTTCCGCTTCGGACGTTCCCACGTGAAGTGAGTTCCCTCAGGGAAGAGCTATCAGCCAACATCCACCAAGTGCGGCATGCGGTGCAAGCAAGCACCAAAGCACGTCACGCCGCAAAAGAAGAGCCAAAGTGCAGGAAGTCAGTAAACAGTGAACGATGACAAAGGTGAGGGCGTCGCGATCGCCAATCTGATCGGGGCCGATGGGTGCAGCATTGTTGGTTGGGTGTATCGCTGGACGACAGGCGCGCATGCGGTGATGTGGGACGTACACGGGCCCCAGCCGGTGCAGGAAATCCGGCCGGATCTGACTGCCGAACAGCAGCAGGAAATCGACTTCCATGGTTTGAAGCGGATCGGAAGCGGCGAAGGCGGATAGGCTCCGCAGCTAGCCGCCAGTTCATATTTGATGGTTGGGGTCGGCCGGTATACCGGACATTGGGGTCGCACGCGGCGAATGCGGACTCTGAGCCCAACTTGCACTTTCGGGGAGGGAGGCGAAGGGCGTTTTTCGACGCAGCGAGAGGCTTGTCGGCCAGTGACACGATAAACAGAAATACTGAACCACACGAGTTCTGATAGGGAGTGCTGGTGGCAAACCTCTCCGCCATCAACCTCGCGAAATTTATCGGAGCGTGACGCCTCGACCTTCAATCATTCGAAGACGAGCGCAAAGACGAAGAGTGGACCAGTATATCTGCGTTTCAGCAACCTCGCCTCCCGAATGGATTGGCAGCGCGAGTATAGCGTCGACAACATGAGGAACTTGCCAAGCGCTGTCTCCGATCGCATCGATGTCGACGACGAACAGCGTGCCACGCATCCAGGCAAGCGTCGGTAGGGCAGAAAGACGAGAGCCAAGTGGTTCAAGCAACGCCTTGTAGGTTGCGATCACGACCTGCGGCCCTGGACGGCTGCCGGGCAGGCGATAACCGATCAGCCGTCCCGACACAGCCGCGGTCAACACTTCCACGAACGGCGCCATGGTCAGGTCTTGATCGTCAAGCATGATCGATCCTCCCGCGTTCAGCGTGCCGTCCGGGCATGAGGTGCTCCCGGACGGCAGCCGTGAGGCCGGCGGCGGGACTGCCGCCGCCGGCCACGATTTCCCAGCGTGTCGGCCTAGAAGCCGACCACAAGGGAAATGCCGAACGTGTTGTCCCATTCCTCGAAACCGGCGAGCGGATTGTCGTTGTACTCGGACCGGTAGCTGACCCGCGTCGACAAGGTGTCCGTGCTGCGGAAGTTCACGCCGAAGTCGTTCGTGAGCAGGGTGTTCGTGTCTGAGCCCAGGATATCTGTGTCGTTGGTCAGAGAGACCGCATCGGTCAGGCCGTAGAAGAACCGCGACGACAGGATGCCCGCCCCTTCGGTCTCGTCAGTGCCGTCCTGGAGCCGGGTGTAACGCACGCCGGGTCCGCCCTGGACGCGCCATGCGAATTGCTCGGTGTTGACGATCCGATAGCCGAGGCCGCCGCCGATAAAGGCATCGCGCTCGACCGTCTCGAAGTCATCATATTCGAACCGGCCGGTGCCGAAGGCGTAGAGTTGGGGAGTGAAGGCGCGCGACGCCTCGTACGTGCCGAAAAAGTTCTCTTCGTTGCGCTCACCATTCGCCTCGCCGAACTCGGCGGCCAGGCCGAACGAGTGCGACCAGTCGCCCACACCGTAGGTCAGACGTGCGGCAGTGGAGAGCTCCACGGTGTCGGAGTTGCCGTCGGCGGCAGAGAATTGTAGCGCGGCCGATCCGCGAAGGCCCTGAGGCACACCATTGATCGAAAACCGCTGAGCGTCGTTGCCCTCATCGAGGTCGTCGCGGGCATCTTCGGTGATGTCGTCGATACGATCATCCAGCCGGTCAACACCGGTCAGGCCAGTGGCTTGCGCGTGGACTTGGGACGCCATCAGCAGCGCTACGGCGGTGGTTGCAAGGAACTTGGTCATGGAGGCAGTCCTCTCCTTTGGGGCAGACCGCCTGCTGGATTATCCAAGCCGGCGCTTCCCTCTGAAGCTCACATGCCCTCGATCCATCAATTAGGGAAATTCGAAATACTCTGCCTTAAAGCGATTATTGCTCATCTAACTGCCCCAGTATCTCGATCTCATCGTCCGACGCCTGCTCCAGCTCTTCGATGACATCCTCTTGAACCGAAACGGCTCCGGCCACGACCTTCGTCAGCGCCGCGCGGGCGCACTGCTTTATCTCGTCGTCCATGTCCTCGCGCCAAACAAGCCAGATAGCGTAAGGAAAGATCGGCGCGTCCGGCACAAGGTGTAGCTGCCCGGCATCCAGATACGGCGCCGCCGTTCGCGCAGGCAGATAGGCCGCCAAGCCGCGGCCCACCACAAAATCGGTCGCAAGCGCCCCGAGTGCGAGCGTCTTGCCGGAGCGCAGGTCTGGCAGATCAATTGCGTGCGCCTGCACGAACTCCGGACCCCAATCGACCATCACGTAGCGGTCGTCCATGACGGTCAGGTCCGGCTCGGGCCAGCCGGCCACGAGAACAAGGTCTTCCTCAAAGAGTTTCTCGACCCGGATTCCAGGCCGGATCTGGGGCAGGTAAGTCAGAGCCGCCTGGATCACGCCCTCGATCAGGAAGCGCGTCAGGCGATCGGGCGTGCCCAACTCGGCTCGAATACTGAGTGACGGCGTTCGCGCCTGCATCTCGTCGATCCAGCGGAAACCGCAGCGCGACCAGAGCGAGTGTTCCGCACCGATGGTGATCGCCTTGGTGAAGCCCTCAGGCACGCCGATCTGCTGTCTCGCTTCTTCCCAGATCTTCACGAGAGAGAGCGCGTAGGCTGAGAACGCCTCGCCTTCCGGTGTCAGTTCCGCACCGGCCTTCGAGCGGGTGAAGAGCGCGTGACCCAACTGCTCCTCAAGCCGTCTAATCCGCAGGGAGACGGCCGATTGGGTGACAAACAGCTTGTCGGCCGAATGCACGAAGCTGCCGCTCGCCGCCACTTCGAGAAAGGTTCGCATGAGGGTGATGTCCATAGGGACGATGCATGACATAAACTCGCCTCAACAGCAATTCGATCTCGTTTCCCTTATGCGTGGCCAGTGCGTATCTCGGCATCAGGCAAGCTGACCGAGGCGGGAAATTCGAACGATCTTGGCGGCTTCCATCGAACCTTCTGAAAGAAAGGATCCGACCATGAAGACGCTTTCGATCCGCACTGCTGCTCTGACCGTCCTGTTGTCCGGCGCTATGGCTCTTTCCGCCTGCTCGACGGAGAAAGCCATCGACAATACCGTGGATGTCGCGGCCGGCACGACGCGTCTCGTCGCCAAGGGCGCCGTGGGCGCTGGCAAGCTCGCCTATCGCGGCGGCTAGGCGCTTGTCACGTCGGACGACGAGTGAAGTCGTCTCTACGGGCGTGATCGATGATTAAGCCCGTTTTGATTTGGGACGAGAGATGCGACCGTTCCCAGCCTGCGAGACCCTTTCCTAGCGCTTGTCTCCAATGGCTGTGTCGAAAATCGCGCCTTGCCCCGGTCTTTGCAGCTTGAGCCGAATTTGCCTCTCGCCGGAAGCGGCCATTCTTCGAAGGTCGGCAAGGTCCGCTCCCCGGACCTTGGCGCCGACATCAGCGAACGGCCGGTAATTGAGTGACGCAGCAAGATTAAATTACTGCGGTTCTATGACAATACTGTCTTTGTCGGCGCTAGTAATTCACCTGCTCGAACCCGTAGGTGCCTTCATAGTCACGCCAATCGACGAAGACGGATCGATGATAGATACTGGGGCAATTCTGGCCCCATCTTTCAAGACCCTCATGAACTGAGGGTAGGGCAGTTACGGAAGACCTCTGCCAAGAGAAATCGCCTTGGGTTCCGTAAGTGCCGATGACCACGGTCGCGCTGCGATTGCAGTCGCCGTCACGACCGGATTCATGCTGCCGGGCATAGCGAACATCAAAGACTCGGATGGACCGCACGAAGTTGAACTCAGGTCCGCTGATATCGATGTCCGCGCGATCCTGAACGAGCCGGAGTGCCTGGTCGGTAGGAGCGAGATCGTCGACTGGCAAGGATTGGAGCGGTCGACGGCTGTCCGCTTGGTACAAGGCTTCAAAGATGCGGCCAGCGTTGTTTGATGGCCGATCGTTCTCATAGGAGGCGCCCATGGGACAGCGCCAGATTTGCAGTGGCGGTTCCACCGGCCAGGGCTTGATCCGCCTGATGAATTCGGCGCGGGCCCGGGCGCACGGGACAGATGCAGGCCAGCCGCCAGACAGGCATAAGAGGATCGCACAGTCGATCGGGTATGTCTGCGCGCGGGCGGGTGCCGGCAGCGCGAAACTTGTCACGGTCAAAGCGACGGCGGCCGGGGAGAGGAGCTTCTTGAGTAAATGGCGCATGCTGAGGATCCTCCGTGAGAGGAGTTCAGCATACATACGATAGTATACTATCGCAACACTAAGTATAAAATCGCATAATGAAGTTTATGTTGAGAAGAACGTTATTGATCGGTGCGCATTATTAACTTGGCCAAGGCGCTATTCACAGGACAGCTCAGGCTTGTGCAGCTGCGACTGTCGCTGACGCCGCATTCACTCGCTGTTGCAGCTGGATCATTGCTGCATTGCGGCGTATGTCGCGAGAACGTTCATTGAAAATTGCTTTTATTACTGAAATCCATACGGCACTTCGGCCGCTCGTGCGCTAGAAGTTGCGGTGTCAGCTGGGTGGAAAAAAGTCCGCTCTTTGCTAGCTTGAGCGTGGTCATGCAAAACCCATCGGCAGCTGCTGCGCCTAACCCCATTGTCGCGGCGATTGCCCATAAATGCGCTTGAAATCGCGAATGAACTAAGATGGGCTGAAATTGACCACATCCTCCGCCGCTTGTCTCATTGTCGTTCCACCCGCGATTTTCATCGCAATATTGTTTCGACGCATTTGAGTGCCTCCAATGAAGTGTTCCACCAACTGAGATAGTTTTATCCCGATTGGACTTGACCCCATCTCTGGTAAGGGTTTGAACCGCGCGGGTTTTCCGGAGGCTGATTTTAGTTAGTTATGCGGCCATGTCTTTGGTTTTCACAGCCGCGTAGAAGTTGGCTTCTGCCTCGGTCGGCGGGATGTTCCCGATGGTCTCGAGAAGACGGCGGTTGCCAAAACAGTTGACCCATTCCAGCGTGGCGTATTCGACGGCCTCGAAGCTGCGCCATGGGCCGCGGCGGTGAATGACCTCGGCTTTGAAGAGGGCGTTGATGGTCTCGGCGAGAGCATTGTCATAGCTGTCGCCGACGCTTCCGACCGATGGTTCGATGCCTGCGTCAGCGAGGCGCTCGGTGTAGCGAATGGACACGTATTGCGAGCCACGATCGCTGTGGTGAACGAGACCCATGGTTTTCGTAGGCCGCCGATCATGGACGGCCTGTTCCAACGCATCGAGGACGAAACCAGTCTACGTTGATGTGCTGGCGCGCCGACCGACTATCTTGCGCGCGTAGGCATCGATGACGAAGGCGACATACACGAACCCCTTCGAGGTCGCGATATAGGTGAAATCGCTGACCCAGAGCATGCTGGGCACGGGTACGCGAAATTCGCGGTTCACTTTGTCCAAGAGGCACGGCGCATTCTTGTCCGGGATCGTCGTCTTGTGCGGCTTCCCACGGATGATACCTTGAGTATCCATGTCCTTCATCAGACGTGCCACCGTGCAGCGGGCGACGTCGAACCCCTCGCGGCGCAATTGGTGATAGACTTTGCGGACGCCGTAGACGCGCCAGTTTTCCTCGAAGACGCGCCGGATCTCGGGCCGCAGAGCCTCGTCTTTACGCGCACGATACGAACGCAGAGCCGGATCGGCCCGCTTCGCCAGGTGATCGTAATAGGTGGAAGGGGCGATCGGCAGCACAGCGCAGATCGGCTCGATCCCGTGCGCGCCACGATGCGCTTCGATGAAATCCACCATCACTTCGACCGGCGTTCTAGCTCCGCCATCGCAAAAAACGCCGAGGCCTTGCGAAGTATGTCGTTAGCCTGCCGGCGCTCTCGGTTCTCCTGCTCCAGCGCCTTCATCTTCTCAGCTATCTCGCTGGGAATACCTGCGCTCTCGCCGCTATCGACTTCCGCCTTCTTAACCCAGTCGTTCAGCGTGTTCGCCGAGCAGCCGACCTTCGCGGCAATCGACGTGATCGCGTGCCAGCGAGATCCATGCTGCCCCGCGCCGTCGCGGACCATCCGCACGGCACGCTCAGGCACTTCAAGGGAAAACATGTTCCTGGTCTGGCTCATGATGCTCCATCCTACTCAAGAGTTGGAGCCTCCGGCAACCCCGGCGCGGTTCGGTCAGTCAATACAAGGCGTTCATGTCACGGCCGCGTATTCGGAGCCGTCGATTATATCAAGTTGCGACTAAAAAGTACGCTGAGCCGACGTCACTGAAACAGTCGCAAAGGCCGTCTGCGGCCTCAGCGAGGCTGATCGCTAATCAGCTCCAAACTCGAAATAATTGAAATCTGGTAGCGATCATTAAGGCTCAGTTCTTTCGAGCAAGCTAGAGGCGACAAAGCCCTCTATTCCGTCATGAGTACTGACCTTCCACCAGCCAACTTTGCTCGTGTCGAGCAAATCGACGATATAATTGTGCATCAGCACGGCAATGGCGCTGTCTTTCGTACTCGGGCCCGAACGCATCTTTGCTGCCGAAGCGATGACTTTTGCTATCGGAGCTTCGTTGTCAATCTCACTCAATCCGGCATTCTCCCACGTGGAAATTGAAGAGACGTCTTCAATGCTTTCTACAGGCAATCCAGAAGGTACGCGATCGGGAACACCTAGGCGCCCTCTTGCCGCCGAGGGGTCCTCGAGGGCGCCCAAGAAGGCGATGATGTTATCATGTTCGTTGGAGCTTAAGGATGGAAGACGAACATCAATCGCTGCGCCGATCCGGACAAGTTCATTGATGTCATCCATCACTGCTCGGTCATTTTGTCGCCATTGGGGAACATCGAAGAGCCTGGCCTGCGAGATCTGATAATCCATCAGGCGCTCCAAGGGGTTCAGGTGGTGCGCCAAGATCTCTCGCAGTGACGGGTAGGCGCCATCATGTCCATAAGGTGCGGTCAGCGTTACGTTGCGCAAGCTCGGCACCAGGAACTTATAAGTGTCATCTTGCTCCCCCGTGACAAGAAACCGCCCCTTGTCAGTGGTGTCTTCTCCTTTTTGACCTTTGCCAGGACCGATCTGGGGCAGGCCGATGGATTGGAAGGTTTGGCTGGTCTGGTATTTGCCCGAGTGACACGCGCTGCACCCAGACGAGCCGTAGAACAGTTCCATACCAGCTACTTGTGCGGGGCTCAAAGCGTTTTCGTCGCCCGCGAGAAAAGCATCGAATGGGCTAGACGTGCTCCTAAATTCAAACGCGACAAATGCGCCTATGGCATTCGTAATATCCGTTATGTGCAGCGCGTGGTCAGGGCCGTGCAGCCATTCGAACAAAATGCGGTATTCAGGGATACCCGAGACGCGGTCGGCGAGCAGCTGCCAAGCACCTTGAGGTCCGTGAATACGTTCCTCATTGACAGCATTGCCAATGTTATTCTCACCGGGATGTCCTGCCATCTCATCAGCGGAAAGAATGGGTAACAAGGATTGTGCGGCTAGGAGACTATTCACGGGTCGCTCGAGTTCACGACCGGACGGCATTTTGATTCCAAAGCGTTCATCTGGATCGATCATGACCCGACCATCGTGTAGCAATGCGCGAAACGTATCACTGCCCTTGTTCCAGAGCGCCGGTGCATTGCGTGGGATACGCTGGCGATTGATGTTTGTTTCCGTGATGCGACGGGCCGAGCCAAGACCTATCGCGCCCTCGCCCAAACCGAGAGACAATCCATCGGATGTGCCCAGCAACGGGTTGTGGCATGTCCCGCAGGAGATGTTCTTGTTGCCGCTTAATATTGGGTCATAAAACAACTTCTGCCCCAACATCACAAGAAGTGGATCGTCTACTGGGAACTCGCTGGCGGTAGGTGCCTTCGGTAGTTTAGATAACGTATCCGCGTTGGCTGTAATCGCCGCAATCACAGCTAACACAAGGCCGAAAATGTACGGTTTTATTCGCACCGGCAGCTTTTCACTTTTCAATCATTTACCCCAAAGGAAACTCGGCTTGTTTGATCGCAATCACGCAAGCAGATTATACACAGGACACTTTAACTGGTTAGAGGCATTTCATTTGCCACATGATTATATCCAAGCCTGATTTTTCTACTACAGTCGACACCTCGTATTTATAGTCAATTGGGAAACAGTCTGTTCGACATAAGGCGTCACAGTCTAAACACGAGCGAATAGATTTGCAGTTTGCAATAACCGAAAGCCTTATGATGCCTCTCGCCGAAGCTTCCTAGGTAACTTACGGTTGAAGAAAAAGCGCTTGGCATATCGATTTCTTTGAGTATTATGCATGTGTGTTCACAGCACACACAACCCAGTGCCCTCGCCACACTCGCCCCAGTGGCGGGGGCTTCGAATATGCCCCCTTTTTTTGACTGTGTATTTCGATTCTTAACAGTCTATTCGACTTTATCTGCACTAAAAAGCAAAACGCGAGGCGCCAGAATTACAATAGATCAAGTGGATTGATGCCTCTCTCGCATTCTGACTTCGCGACACCAAGGTTTCCGATTACGCCTCTGAAGTTCGAATGCCTAACAACAAGTAACAGACTCAATTTGCTAAGTAGCTCAACACCATAAAGCTTCAGGTGAAGATGGAAGTGGATAATGAACTATTTTTTGAATTTAGTTTGACATGTGCAATTGAGGCACCAAACACTACTCAGAAACGCCACGTGAAAACGTGCTACTGGCCGACGTTGCGAGAGAACACCAGCCAGAATTATTGAGAAAGCCAAGCGACTTTATTGTTGCTTTTAGTCCAAACCCCAGACGCACATACAAAAGCGGTTAGCCTGCCTTTGTGCATAACTAGACGAATTCTTGCTTGCAAGGATCTTGCGATCTCCATCATCATTCACACACCGAAGCTTTGCTGGCTGAATGGGATGCTGTTTCTTACAAAACTTGATCCCTTCTTTATAGAATCGAGGTTCTACGTTCCGCGTGAATCTAACAACCAGTTCATGGTTCTCGACTTCACAAACTACGACGTGTTCTTCCGGTGGCACGGAGACTTTTCGCGGCGGTTTCCTTGGGTCGTTACCACCATGAGAAGGCGGCTCAGGCGGATTGGCATTGTGAGACGGAGGCTCAGGTGTGCGGTCAAAGCTGGGACGATCGTAGCTTGGCTCAGACGGCGGCTCTGTAAGTGCAAAGCCAGGAAGTGTCGACAAAGCCACAAAGCCCACAGTAGCTGCGATAAGACGAAGCATAGGTTTCTTCCTTTTGGATAGAGTTATACGAAGTTGGCTCTTGCAAGCGACCCGACTTGAGATGGATCGACAGCGACTGCTCCTGCACGGATCAAGGCCACCGTTTGGTCACCGACTAGCACGCGGGTATCTCCAGTGGCCAGGTCGACCTCAGTCGTCAGATCTCCACCAAGTCCATCAACTTCGGAATGAACGACTAGCAACACGTCATCGCTTTCAAAATCCTCGATAACTGGGGGCGACGTCGGATCTACCCAGGTACCGGTAAAGAAGGAGTCTCCGCCCGGGCCACCAGTAGCTGTGTCACCACTGCCCAAAATAATCTGATCAAAGCCTTCTCCACCATTGATGGTGTCAGGGTCAATGATATCCGACCCGCGGAAGTTTTCGTCGTTTTCACCGTCTGTGTAGCCCCAAAGGATGTCGTTCCCAGAGCCTCCTTCTAGAGTATCCTCACCTTCATTGCCTCTGAGGAAATCGTCTCCGTCTCCACCATCCAGGATGTCGTTTCCACTGCCCGCAAAAAGGGAGTCGTTGTCTGAAGCCCCCTCTATCGTGTCATTCCCTACACCGCCAACGAGTTCATCATCGCCATCTCCGCCATTGAGTTCATCGTTCCCGTCGTCGCCAAAGAGTTGGTCGTCTCCCGAACCACCCTGAACCTGATCATCGCCATCTTCGCCTGCAACAAGGTCATCGCCGTTCCCACCGTCGAGTTGATCGTTCCCGTCAGCGCCGAACAACGAGTCTGCCCCATCACCACCAAAGATTTGATCATCGCCTGATGATCCATCCAAGACATCATGACCGGCGCCACCATCTATCGTGTCATCGCCTTCATCTCCAACGACAGTGTCTTCACCGTCGGTCCCCTCGAGATCATCTGCATTCTCTGTGCCAAACAAGACATCCTCGATAGAGCCCGAACCACCGCCAGCAGCGTCACCTTCACCACCACCGCCAGCAGTGTCATCTCCATTCAGGGCCGGATCGCCTCCATCGTCGGAGGAGCGGTCGTCATCTGACGAGCTATCGTTATCTCCTCCCCCTAAGAAAGCGAGACCCGAAAAACCTACTAGAAGCAGCAACAGATATTCCATGTCAAACCTCAAAATTTCCCCGCCGCATTCCTGCCACACAACCGCCACGAAAGCTCTAAAATTTTGACTTTTTTAACTATATCGTAGGAAATCGAAACAATGCTTACAAAGATGCCAAATTAGCCTCGATACTGCACGCGAAACTGAAAAGGTCAGTTTAATCCTGGTGTAGGTTTGCAGGGTAGTGTGCATATCGATTCGTTTTGGAAGAGCTATGTGAAGTGGTCCCGGAAATTCGGACGGTTGGCTAAGGTGTATCCTGAACCTTTTGGAGGGATACGAGAAGGAGAAACGCCGGAAGTTTACAGATCAATTCAAGGCTAAGGTCGCGCTTGAGGCGCTGCTTGAATAGCCCCGCGTTTCTTAGACGCCTTCGTGTCTCAGTTTCTGCTGCCGCTCGAAGTCGACCGGCGACATCATTCCGTTCCGGGCGTGTTTGCGCTTCGAGTTGTAGAACATCTCGATGTAGTCGAACACATCCTGTCTGGCCTCTTCGCGTGTTCGGTAGGTCCGTCGCCTGATCCGCTCTCGCTTCAGCAGGTTGAAGAAGCTCTCCGCAACCGCGTTGTCATGGCAGTTTCCGCGGCGGCTCATAGAATGCTCCAGATTATGTGCCTGAAGGAACGCGGCCCAGTCCATGCTGGTGAATTGGCTGCCCTGGTCCGAATGGATCAGAACCTTCCCCTTGGGCTTTCTCCGCCATGTCGCCATCAGCAGCGCTTGCAGGACAACGTCTGTCGTCTGGCGGCTCTGCATCGCCCAGCCTACGACACGGCGCGAGAACAGATCGATGACCACGGCAAGATAGGCGAAGCCTTCCTGCGTGCGGATGTAGGTGATGTCGGTCACCCAAGCCGTATCCTGTGTCGCCACGTCGAACTGCCGGTCGAGCGTGTTGTCGACGACCACCGAAGGCTTCCCGCCATGTTTTCCCGGTCGGCGTTTGTAGCCGATCTGCGCCTTGATGCCGGCGAGCTTCGTTAGGCGGGCAACACGGTTCAAGCAGACGCTTTCGCCCTGCTCGAGAAGGTCGTCATGCAGCTTGCGGTGGCCGTAGACCTTGCCGCTTTCCATCCACGCCTCCTTCAGCATCTCGGTCTGCCGCTTGTCTTCTTGAGTTCGCTTACTCAGCGGCGCCTTCAGCCACGCGTAGAACCCGCTCGGCTGTATGCGCAGGCAACGGCACATGGCCCTGACAGAAAACTGTCCGCGATGCTCGGCCACGAACGCGTATCTCACTTTGCATCCCTGGCGAAATACGCGGTCGCCTTCCTAAGAAACAGCCTGCTGTTCTGGCATGGGCGCCAAGGCGTAACCCAGTATCCTGGCGCGCCGCTGGAGATTTGAGAGAACACGTTGCCTGTGTCGTTCGTCGTAGGCTGCGGCGCCTTGATCTTGATAGGTCATGCCATGCCGCACAGCGTTGTAAAACAGCACTGCGATCTTGCGCGCTGTCGCCGTGACCGCCTTCTGCTTGCCAATGCGTGATGACAGCCGCCGATAGAACGCGCCCAATGCCGTGTCGCTTCGGCCAATCGTGACTGCCGCCAGACGCAAGAGTGCAGCGGCACGACTGGAGGATCGGCGTGTCCGAGAGGACAGCAGCTTACCCCCAGAGATCTTGTTGCCCGGGGCCAGACAGAGCCACGACGTGAAGTGCTTGGCGCTTTTCCAGGCGCACAGGTCCGTGCCGCATTCGGCCACAAGCTTCAGAGCCAGCGATGGCCCAAGCCCGTGGATCTGCGTCAGGTCCGTGCCCAACACCCCGTAAAGTGCGGCCCGAACATCGAAGGACGGTGCATTTTGCTGCCTGCCTCTGATCCGTGCCTTCGGCAGCGGAGCCAGATCATCGTCTGCCCGGACAGTAAGCGCTCCAACCGCCGCCTCCAGCCTTCGGTCGCACACCTCGATCTGTGCTTTGTAAAAGTCGTAAAGTTCCAGAGACTGAGTAAGCGCGAAGACATGCTCCTCACGGTCGTTGCCGACCAGCGCGGCTTTGATCGTCTCGGTGGACGCTTTGCAGCGCAGATCACGATGAGCGGCGAGAACCTCCGGATCGCGCTCGACGGCGACGATGGCACGGATGATCCGCATGCCTGTTGCGCCGGTGATGTCGGACACGACGTGATGCAGCTGCAGGTTCATCTCCATCAGCGCCTTCTGCATATGTTGGATATGCGCGGCGGCATATTCTGTCAGACGCTCTCGCTGGCGCATGTAGGCGCGCAAGGTGGTGATCTCCGCTTCAGGGCGGAAACTGCCACGGAGCAGGCCGTAGGAATGCAACTGGCGCAGCCATCCCGCATCGCTCACATCAGTTTTGCGACCTGGCACGTTCTTGGCATAGCGGGCATTCACGAGAATAACCTCGAAGCCATGTGCCTCCAGGATCTCGAAGGCCGGTATCCAGTAGACGCCGGTCGATTCCATGGCCACGCTGGTGACGCCGCAGGACCTGAACCAGTCGGCAAGGTCGTGCAAATCCTGAGTGAATGTCCCGAAAGCACGCACTGGCATAATATCGGCGTCAGGGTTCACAGCCGCCATGTGCATCGTCGAGCCGATGTCGATCGCGGCCGCCTGAGGGTTGACCAACTTCAGGTCCGGGTGGTCGCCGGTCTTATGCTTCGTCATGGCTTCTCCTCCGTTCAAGGCGAAGAGCGTGGGCCATGCAAGTTCGTCATCTTCCTAACCGGGATCGCCGCGATGGCGGCGTCACCACTCTCAAGTGCGCATCAGCCCATGTGCCACGTTTTTTAACGGGGTCCAGCCCACCAATAAGCGATCGGCAACTGCCCTTCGGGCGAAGCGTAGCACAGGCTGTTACTACCGCGCACAGGCGGGCTGCGGACCGGAACGGTTTTTTAGGATGTCACGCTCCTCCGTCACTCTCAGGAGCTCACGCTTGAGCCGACGGATCTCCGTGTCCTTCTCCACCTCTCCCGATGACGCCTTCGCGAACTTCTTCTTCCAGGAGTAGAGCGAGTATTGGCTCACGCCCAGACGCTCAGCCACCTCCCTGACCGGGTAGCCCCTCTCCGTGATTTGCGCGACCGCGTCTCTCTTGAATTCGTCGCTGAACTTGGTGCTGCTCATCATGGCCTCCTTGCCTCAAAATTAGCAAAGAAGGCGTCCACGATACACGGGGCTATTCAGTCGAGTGCAAGCGATTAATGGCTGAGTATGATCTTGAGCGGATCGAAGATTCTTGACGAATCTTGACTATAATCGTTGCTTCAGGCCGTCGGCTCAATGGAACTATCTTGGCCCGCTGAGGTTACGAATTGATAGTCATTGCCTCAGAGATTTGCGCGAAAATATTATCTTCGATCATCCGTACCTCCGGCAAGCCTTGAAGCACGGAGTTTCTTGCTGACTGAAATTCACTCCGAATAAGACCAAGAAGAGTCGACCTAGAAACGATTCGCTGTTCGTTGAGTGACGTTTTAGTAATCGAAGAAGTGTCGGAACTCAGATAGTTGGCTGTCTGATATGTTTTATGGATAATCTCATCGATCTGCTCATCAAGAGATGTTGCATTAACGGGAAGTCGACCGATAACACAGCAAATAAAGCGACCAGATCCAATATAGGAGTACCAGAAAGACTTCTTTAGCCTGATGTTGCCAAGTTCTTTGCTAAACATATGTAAAAATGCGACTAAATTTTGCGATGGATGCCGTCTCAGACTTCGAAACACGTCAGTCATATCTATCCGGTACAGTGCGGCCTGATAGCTACCTTCCACTAGCTGTAGTATCTTATTCTCAAACTGGAAGTAGTCCAGCATGCCTTCGGCATCAGGGAAGCAAGTTCGCTTGTTTGGATCAATCAAGTCATATTGCGAGCTACGATCAAAAACAGCCTGAAGTGCTTTGCGGCTTTTTTTCTCATTCCGTAAGGCTTCCACCAGAAGCATTGCCGCATGGATCCGGCCAGTAAGATCTATATCATCAAGTGGTTTTCGTAAAAAATCTGTGGCGCCTGCTTCGAAAGCGCAATCCATTTGTTTAGCTGACTGGGATGCCGTAATCATTATGATGGGCGTGGTACGGTATTCCGGTCGCTGCCTCAAATTGGTACATAGTTCGATGCCATCTATATCGGGCATTACAATATCCAAGAGGACGCAATCGAATGGTACAATCTGCTTATCGATCACCTTCAGGGCGTCTTCGGCGGACACGGCGAACGTGAGATCAGCCAGACCCTTTTTCTCTAGATTGACAGAAACCAACTCCAAAAATAGTCGATCGTCGTCTACAATAAGTATGCGCATCTTCGATTTCCTTCGACATCGGACTGCTATTAAGGCACGTGAATTATGATTTTTTTAGACCGATTTAGTGAAAAATTATGTCTGAAAACGAGTAACTCTGGCGTGATAGCGGCGACAACTGAAGGAGGCGCTATGGAAAACTTGACATGTCATTTTTCGTTAGTCTCGTGTTTATGGCGAGTGGGTTGCGCTCTGCCCCCGGGAAATGGATTGGTTGAAGCTGGAGTTTTCCGCTAAGTTTCCCAGGCTGGGAGAGGAGCGTGATGTGATCCCCTGAAACGCCCCCGATTTTGGTAAGAGTTTTCCGCATCGAAGCCTTGGCTGGGAGAGGAGCGGAAACGCATGAAAGCATCGAAGTTCACCGACGCGCAGAAGGCGTTCATCATCAAGCAGGCGGAGGACGGGACGTCTGTCGCGGAAGTCTGCAGGAAGGCGGGCATCAGTTCGGCGACCTTCTTCAATTGGAAGAAGAAGTATGCGGGGCTCATGCCGTCGGAGATAAAGCGGCTTCGCGAGCTGGAGCAGGAGAATGCGCGGCTGAAGAAGATCGTCGCTGACCTGTCGCTAGACAAGGAGATGCTGCAGGACGTCATTAAGCGAAAGCTCTGAGGCCTGCCCGGAAGAGGACGCAGGTCGATGAGATGCGGGCGGATTGGCAGGTTTCGATCCGCCGGGCCTGTGCGGTGATCCGGTTCGATCCCAAGACCTACCGCTACAAGTCTCGTCGGCCCGGACAGGCCGCGTTGGAACAGCGGATCAGGAAGATTTGCCAGACCCGTGTCCGGTTCGGATATCGGCGGGTGCACGTGCTGCTGAAGCGCGAGGGCTGAGAGATCAATGCGAAGAAGACCTACCGCATTTACAAGGAGTTGGGCATGCAGCTCTGGAACAAGACGCCGAAGCGCCGGGTGAAGGCGAAGCTTCGGGAGGATCGGGCGGAAGCCGTCGGGCCGAACGACGTTTGGGCCATGGACTTGGTGCATGACCAACTCGCAACGGGGCGGAAGATCAGGATTCTGACCGTTGTCGAGACCTTCTCCCGCTACGTGCCGGTGCTCGATGTGCGGTTTAGCTACCGTGGGGAAGACGTGGTGGCTACGCTCGACCAGGTGTGCCGTCGTATCGGATATCCGGACACGATCCGGGTCGATCAGGGCAGCGAGTTCATCTCACGCGATATGGACCTCTGGGCCTACCAGCGCGGCGTGACCCTCGACTTCACTCGGCCAGGCAAACCGACGGACAACGCCTTCATCGAGGCGTTCAATCGACGATTCCGGGCAGAATGCCTGAACTGCCATTGGTTCATGAGCCTTGTAGATGCGGCGGAAAAGTTGGAGGCTTGGCGTAGAGACTGCAATGAGGAACGGCCGCACAGCGCCGTCGGGCACAAGGTCCCGGCGGAGTTGATGAAATCAGCGCACGACACCAGCCCGTGCACCTGATCGCAGGGCGGAAACTCTGACAACGGCCGAGGGCGCGTTGGGCAGCACATCAAGGTTGGGCCGGACTTTAATGGACGGTGCAGCAAGAATTCTGTGGCAGGTTAGTTCATGAACGGGCCGATCTCAGATCAGACCAGGCGCGGGAAGGTGCGACGAGGTCGTCGGTTACTGTCCAGCGAAAGATCGGCAACGATCTTCTTAAGCGCACGTTTTCCTGCTCAAGCTTTGACGCCGTTTGATGCTCCAAATGCCCTATAGCTGTCTGTTCTACCGTCGCTTCTGCCGGTAACGTCATCTAGTCACATGAATTCTAAGCTTAGAATTTGACTTCGAGGTTCCCTGTCACGCTCGGTCTCATTGTGTCAATTAAATCGATGCCAAAGTTTAAGCTGCCGACAGCTCCTAGCCGTCGTTCATAGAAGGCGCCCATGGAGCTTCTACGTGCGTTGCTATCGACCTCCAAGTTGGCTTCGAAGCCCCAGGACGTCCCGTTGAGCGCGTCCGTGCGAACCAGTTCAACACCACCTCGTATGCCACAAATCGAACCATGGTCAGCACCAAAAGTGGCATCACAGTATATGCCCGGGGCGAAGATTGTCGTTTGAGAGTATCGTTCCTCGCCTGAGTACGGATCTGTGTCACCAAACGCAAAATCCAATTCTCCCAGGAAGCGTATCCCGCTTTGATCCTCGAGACTCAGTGTCGAGCTTTCATTGTAACCTGGAATTGAAGCGGTCACGTTCGCATTTAATGCTGAGGCATAACGCAAATGTGCTCCGAAACGTGGCACCAGAGTAAAGCTTTCGTATTCCCGCTCGCCCGAAACGGACAATCCACCGAACAAAGCCCAGTAGTCGTAGCGTCCATCCGCGTCGATGTCCGTAGGCGCGGTATTCGAGAAAGTCAGGTCATAGTCATGACGGCCGATGGAGCCAGCAGCATAATAGTCCAAGATCAATCTGCTCTGGTTGAAAGCTTTTGCTCCGTAGAGTCCACCAAATCCTCCGATTCCTGTGATATTGCCATCTGCGCGACCGGAAAGCACACTCGTCTGGCTGCCGTAGAGGCCAAGGAAATAGCCCCGCAGATGCTCGGCGCCAACCAAGCGTTCGTATTGCCAAGTTGCGGAGAGTGCTGCCTGCATTCCCAAATCATCCGTGTCGCTCAGGCTGAAATCGCCACGAATGATCTGACGTTCGCCAGTGAAGCAATCATAGGTTTCACCGCCAAAAGTTCCCTTCGTGTTGAGACCGGCGGCACCGGCCTCCGCAGAGCCTGCAACGTCGAAAGGCGTAATCACTCCGCAGGGCATGTTCTCCGCGATCTCTTGTGCACTCCGCTGGATAACTCTGAACTCGACCCGGCGGTTCATCGCCATGCCTTCGGGGGTGCTGTTATCTGCGATCGGCAAGTTCTCACCATATCCGACCGCCATGAGACGATCGACATTGACATTACGCTTTCGCAAGGCTTCGAGCACCGCGTTCACACGACGGTGGCTAAGATCGAGATTGTAGTCCTTACCGCCGCGGAAGTCTGTGTGCCCGCCGATTTCGATGCGGGCGCTTTCACAAGACCCCATGATGCGTGCCAGACGATCCAGAAGGGCCGCGCTTTCATCCCTGATCACAGCGCTCGCCGTGTCGAACAAGATGGGCTGTCTGCGCACCTCATCATTCAACGCGGCTACACAGCGGTCCGGCAACAGGGCCGCAAGACGGTCGCGTGCACCACCAGCGATATCTTCGAATAACATCGACTGTTTGGTTGTGGTTTCCCGCAGGTCATCCTCAAGAATCTGCTCCAGCTCGTCCTTGATCTGGCCAACTAGATCGAGACCGATCATTGTCGCAACCTCATTTGAGGTCGAGCTTGCGTTTGCGCCTGCCGAGCTTTGGCCAAGTGCCTGTGCGACGTTTGTGACGGACCCGCTCCGAATATCCTCATAGGTGAGCGCATATGTGAATGTGAGCGTCACGGACTCGCCCGGCGCCAAAGCCGGAACAACGTCCGCACCCACACCCAATTCATCCGAAAGATTAACCGGGCTCAGAACCACGTTGCCGGTGTTCGTAACGACCAGTGTGTAGGTGAGGATATCCCCGACATTCGGATTTGTAACTTGAGTGATGTCAACGCTGAGAGACGTTGAAAGCTCGGGCAAACTCAGAATCCGAAGGATCGTTGGATCGTTGTTGCTGTTCAGAGATCCGGAAATATCGCTGACAGCCGCCGCAGCGGTCGGTGTATCGCCCGACGCAATGGCCGTGTTATTCACAGATCCTGCATCTACGTCGGATTGAACGATCGTATAGGTCGCAGTCAGGGAGCTGTCTGTTGCACCTGGCGCCAATGGCCCGGCAATCGTACCAATGACTCCGCCGAGAAGCGGATCATCTACATCAATGGAACTCAGGGTCACGTTTCCTGTATTCGTCACATCGAATGTGTAGGTGATCACGTCACCGGCATCAGTCACACCAGATCCGTTCGTGTCGGCAACGGTCGCCTGCTTGACAAGGGCAATGCCAGGCGCATCCGGAAGCGGCGTCACAGTCGGGTCATCGGGGTTTCCGTCGCCATCGCTGTCACGATCCGATAGATCCGACGGATCGTCGGACAGGCTTGAGACAGCCGCGCCATCCGGATCCTCTGCAGTGACCCGGGCCGTGTTCGTCACACTACCATTGTCGATATCATCCTGTGTCAGCTCGTAACTCGCCCGGAAGGTATTCGCATCCGAAGCCCCGGGAGCAAGATCGATCGGGCCTCCAATGATTGGAACAAGCGGGTCGCTGACGGTCACGCCGGTGAGCGTCACATTGCCCGTATTTGTCACGGTGAAGGTGTAGGTGATCAAGTCACCAACACTGGCAACACCATCACCACCATTATCCAGCGTTGCGGATTTTGAAAGCGTAATGCTCGGGAGTTGATCGTAATCGAGCGCGACCGAGGCCGGGTTCGAGACGTTACCGTCATTGTCCGCGACCGTGTAGGTGATCGGCGTCGGGTCGGCGGTGAAGCCCGCCTCGGGGGTGAAGGTGATCTCGCCGGTGGTGGTATCCACCGACCAGGTGCCCTCGCCCGGGACGATCAGGTCGTCGCCCGCAGCCGCGGTGCCCGCGATCTGAACGGTGGCCGGATCGAGCGTGCCATCTGGGTCGCTGTCATTGCCCAGGACATCGGCCACGGCCGGTGTGTTGGTGGGCAGGCCCGTCACGGTGTCATCGACGGCGGTCGGCGACTGCGCGTCGAAGTCGAGCGCGACCGAGGCCGGGTTCGAGACGTTACCGTCATTGTCCGCGACCGTGTAGGTGATCGGCGTCGGGTCGGCGGTGAAGCCCGCCTCGGGAGTGAAGGTGATCTCGCCGGTGGTGGTATCCACCGACCAGGTGCCCTCGCCCGGGACGATCAGGTCGTCGCCCGCAGCCGCGGTGCCCGCGATCTGAACGGTGGCCGGATCGAGCGTGCCATCTGGGTCGCTGTCATTGCCCAGGACATCGGCCACGGCCGGTGTGTTGGTGGGCAGGCCCGTCACGGTGTCATCGACGGCGGTCGGCGACTGCGCGTCGAAGTCGAGCGCGACCGAGGCCGGGTTCGAGACGTTACCGTCATTGTCCGCGACCGTGTAGGTGATCGGCGTCGGGTCGGCGGTGAAGCCCGCCTCGGGGTGAAGGTGATCTCGCCGGTGGTGGTATCCACCGACCAGGTGCCCTCGCCCGGGACGATCAGGTCGTCGCCCGCAGCCGCGGTGCCCGCGATCTGAACGGTGGCCGGATCGAGCGTGCCATCTGGGTCGCTGTCATTGCCCAGGACATCGGCCACGGCCGGTGTGTTGGTGGGCAGGCCCGTCACAGTGTCATCGACGGCGGTCGGCGACTGCGCGTCGAAGTCGAGCGCGACCGAGGCCGGGTTCGAGACGTTACCGTCATTGTCCGCGACCGTGTAGGTGATCGGCGTCGGGTCGGCGGTGAAGCCCGCCTCGGGAGTGAAGTTGATCTCGCCGGTGGTGGTATCCACCGACCAGGTGCCCTCGCCCGGGACGATCAGGTCGTCGCCCGCAGCCGCGGTGCCCGCGATCTGAACGGTGGCCGGATCGAGCGTGCCATCTGGGTCGCTGTCATTGCCCAGGACATCGGCCACGGCCGGTGTGTTGGTGGGCAGGCCCGTCACGGTGTCATCGACGGCGGTCGGCGACTGCGCGTCGAAGTCGAGCGCGACCGAGGCCGGGTTCGAGACGTTACCGTCATTGTCCGCGACCGTGTAGGTGATCGGCGTCGGGTCGGCGGTGAAGCCCGCCTCGGGAGTGAAGGTGATCTCGCCGGTGGTGGTATCCACCGACCAGGTGCCCTCGCCCGGGACGATCAGGTCGTCGCCCGCAGCCGCGGTGCCCGCGATCTGAACGGTGGCCGGATCGAGCGTGCCATCTGGGTCGCTGTCATTGCCCAGGACATCGGCCACGGCCGGTGTGTTGGTGGGCAGGCCCGTCACGGTGTCATCGACGGCGGTCGGCGACTGCGCGTCGAAGTCGAGCGCGACCGAGGCCGGGTTCGAGACGTTACCGTCATTGTCCGCGACCGTGTAGGTGATCGGCGTCGGGTCGGCGGTGAAGCCCGCCTCGGGGTGAAGGTGATCTCGCCGGTGGTGGTATCCACCGACCAGGTGCCCTCGCCCGGGACGATCAGGTCGTCGCCCGCAGCCGCGGTGCCCGCGATCTGAACGGTGGCCGGATCGAGCGTGCCATCTGGGTCGCTGTCATTGCCCAGGACATCGGCCACGGCCGGTGTGTTGGTGGGCAGGCCCGTCACAGTGTCATCGACGGCGGTCGGCGACTGCGCGTCGAAGTCGAGCGCGACCGAGGCCGGGTTCGAGACGTTACCGTCATTGTCCGCGACCGTGTAGGTGATCGGCGTCGGGTCGGCGGTGAAGCCCGCCTCGGGAGTGAAGGTGATCTCGCCGGTGGTGGTATCCACCGACCAGGTGCCCTCGCCCGGGACGATCAGGTCGTCGCCCGCAGCCGCGGTGCCCGCGATCTGAACGGTGGCCGGATCGAGCGTGCCATCTGGGTCGCTGTCATTGCCCAGGACATCGGCCACGGCCGGTGTGTTGGTGGGCAGGCCCGTCACGGTGTCATCGACGGCGGTCGGCGACTGCGCGTCGAAGTCGAGCGCGACCGAGGCCGGGTTCGAGACGTTACCGTCATTGTCCGCGACCGTGTAGGTGATCGGCGTCGGGTCGGCGGTGAAGCCCGCCTCGGGGTGAAGGTGATCTCGCCGGTGGTGGTATCCACCGACCAGGTGCCCTCGCCCGGGACGATCAGGTCGTCGCCCGCAGCCGCGGTGCCCGCGATCTGAACGGTGGCCGGATCGAGCGTGCCATCTGGGTCGCTGTCATTGCCCAGGACATCGGCCACGGCCGGTGTGTTGGTGGGCAGGCCCGTCACGGTGTCATCGACGGCGGTCGGCGACTGCGCGTCGAAGTCGAGCGCGACCGAGGCCGGGTTCGAGACGTTACCGTCATTGTCCGCGACCGTGTAGGTGATCGGCGTCGGGTCGGCGGTGAAGCCCGCCTCGGGGTGAAGGTGATCTCGCCGGTGGTGGTATCCACCGACCAGGTGCCCTCGCCCGGGACGATCAGGTCGTCGCCCGCAGCCGCGGTGCCCGCGATCTGAACGGTGGCCGGATCGAGCGTGCCATCTGGGTCGCTGTCATTGCCCAGGACATCGGCCACGGCCGGTGTGTTGGTGGGCAGGCCCGTCACGGTGTCATCGACGGCGGTCGGCGACTGCGCGTCGAAGTCGAGCGCGACCGAGGCCGGGTTCGAGACGTTACCGTCATTGTCCGCGACCGTGTAGGTGATCGGCGTCGGGTCGGCGGTGAAGCCCGCCTCGGGGTGAAGGTGATCTCGCCGGTGGTGGTATCCACCGACCAGGTGCCCTCGCCCGGGACGATCAGGTCGTCGCCCGCAGCCGCGGTGCCCGCGATCTGAACGGTGGCCGGATCGAGCGTGCCATCTGGGTCGCTGTCATTGCCCAGGACATCGGCCACGGCCGGTGTGTTGGTGGGCAGGCCCGTCACGGTGTCATCGACGGCGGTCGGCGACTGCGCGTCGAAGTCGAGCGCGACCGAGGCCGGGTTCGAGACGTTACCGTCATTGTCCGCGACCGTGTAGGTGATCGGCGTCGGGTCGGCGGTGAAGCCCGCCTCGGGAGTGAAGGTGATCTCGCCGGTGGTGGTATCCACCGACCAGGTGCCCTCGCCCGGGACGATCAGGTCGTCGCCCGCAGCCGCGGTGCCCGCGATCTGAACGGTGGCCGGATCGAGCGTGCCATCTGGGTCGCTGTCATTGCCCAGGACATCGGCCACGGCCGGTGTGTTGGTGGGCAGGCCCGTCACGGTGTCATCGACGGCGGTCGGCGACTGCGCGTCGAAGTCGAGCGCGACCGAGGCCGGGTTCGAGACGTTACCGTCATTGTCCGCGACCGTGTAGGTGATCGGCGTCGGGTCGGCGGTGAAGCCCGCCTCGGGGGTGAAGGTGATCTCGCCGGTGGTGGTATCCACCGACCAGGTGCCCTCGCCCGGGACGATCAGGTCGTCGCCCGCAGCCGCGGTGCCCGCGATCTGAACGGTGGCCGGATCGAGCGTGCCATCTGGGTCGCTGTCATTGCCCAGGACATCGGCCACGGCCGGTGTGTTGGTGGGCAGGCCCGTCACGGTGTCATCGACGGCGGTCGGCGACTGCGCGTCGAAGTCGAGCGCGACCGAGGCCGGGTTCGAGACGTTACCGTCATTGTCCGCGACCGTGTAGGTGATCGGCGTCGGGTCGGCGGTGAAGCCCGCCTCGGGGTGAAGGTGATCTCGCCGGTGGTGGTATCCACCGACCAGGTGCCCTCGCCCGGGACGATCAGGTCGTCGCCCGCAGCCGCGGTGCCCGCGATCTGAACGGTGGCCGGATCGAGCGTGCCATCTGGGTCGCTGTCATTGCCCAGGACATCGGCCACGGCCGGTGTGTTGGTGGGCAGGCCCGTCACGGTGTCATCGACGGCGGTCGGCGACTGCGCGTCGAAGTCGAGCGCGACCGAGGCCGGGTTCGAGACGTTACCGTCATTGTCCGCGACCGTGTAGGTGATCGGCGTCGGGTCGGCGGTGAAGCCCGCCTCGGGAGTGAAGGTGATCTCGCCGGTGGTGGTATCCACCGACCAGGTGCCCTCGCCCGGGACGATCAGGTCGTCGCCCGCAGCCGCGGTGCCCGCGATCTGAACGGTGGCCGGATCGAGCGTGCCATCTGGGTCGCTGTCATTGCCCAGGACATCGGCCACGGCCGGTGTGTTGGTGGGCAGGCCCGTCACGGTGTCATCGACGGCGGTCGGCGACTGCGCGTCGAAGTCGAGCGCGACCGAGGCCGGGTTCGAGACGTTACCGTCATTGTCCGCGACCGTGTAGGTGATCGGCGTCGGGTCGGCGGTGAAGCCCGCCTCGGGGTGAAGGTGATCTCGCCGGTGGTGGTATCCACCGACCAGGTGCCCTCGCCCGGGACGATCAGGTCGTCGCCCGCAGCCGCGGTGCCCGCGATCTGAACGGTGGCCGGATCGAGGCGTGCCATCTGGGTCGCTGTCATTGCCCAGGACATCGGCCACGGCCGGTGTGTTGGTGGGCAGGCCCGTCACGGTGTCATCGACGGCGGTCGGCGACTGCGCGTCGAAGTCGAGCGCGACCGAGGCCGGGTTCGAGACGTTACCGTCATTGTCCGCGACCGTGTAGGTGATCGGCGTCGGGTCGGCGGTGAAGCCCGCCTCGGGGTGAAGGTGATCTCGCCGGTGGTGGTATCCACCGACCAGGTGCCCTCGCCCGGGACGATCAGGTCGTCGCCCGCAGCCGCGGTGCCCGCGATCTGAACGGTGGCCGGATCGAGCGTGCCATCTGGGTCGCTGTCATTGCCCAGGACATCGGCCACGGCCGGTGTGTTGGTGGGCAGGCCCGTCACGGTGTCATCGACGGCGGTCGGCGACTGCGCGTCGAAGTCGAGCGCGACCGAGGCCGGGTTCGAGACGTTACCGTCATTGTCCGCGACCGTGTAGGTGATCGGCGTCGGGTCGGCGGTGAAGCCCGCCTCGGGGTGAAGGTGATCTCGCCGGTGGTGGTATCCACCGACCAGGTGCCCTCGCCCGGGACGATCAGGTCGTCGCCCGCAGCCGCGGTGCCCGCGATCTGAACGGTGGCCGGATCGAGCGTGCCATCTGGGTCGCTGTCATTGCCCAGGACATCGGCCACGGCCGGTGTGTTGGTGGGCAGGCCCGTCACGGTGTCATCGACGGCGGTCGGCGACTGCGCGTCGAAGTCGAGCGCGACCGAGGCCGGGTTCGAGACGTTACCGTCATTGTCCGCGACCGTGTAGGTGATCGGCGTCGGGTCGGCGGTGAAGCCCGCCTCGGGAGTGAAGGTGATCTCGCCGGTGGTGGTATCCACCGACCAGGTGCCCTCGCCCGGGACGATCAGGTCGTCGCCCGCAGCCGCGGTGCCCGCGATCTGAACGGTGGCCGGATCGAGCGTGCCATCTGGGTCGCTGTCATTGCCCAGGACATCGGCCACGGCCGGTGTGTTGGTGGGCAGGCCCGTCACAGTGTCATCGACGGCGGTCGGCGACTGCGCGTCGAAGTCGAGCGCGACCGAGGCCGGGTTCGAGACGTTACCGTCATTGTCCGCGACCGTGTAGGTGATCGGCGTCGGGTCGGCGGTGAAGCCCGCCTCGGGAGTGAAGGTGATCTCGCCGGTGGTGGTATCCACCGACCAGGTGCCCTCGCCCGGGACGATCAGGTCGTCGCCCGCAGCCGCGGTGCCCGCGATCTGAACGGTGGCCGGATCGAGCGTGCCATCTGGGTCGCTGTCATTGCCCAGGACATCGGCCACGGCCGGTGTGTTGGTGGGCAGGCCCGTCACGGTGTCATCGACGGCGGTCGGCGACTGCGCGTCGAAGTCGAGCGCGACCGAGGCCGGGTTCGAGACGTTACCGTCATTGTCCGCGACCGTGTAGGTGATCGGCGTCGGGTCGGCGGTGAAGCCCGCCTCGGGAGTGAAGGTGATCTCGCCGGTGGTGGTATCCACCGACCAGGTGCCCTCGCCCGGGACGATCAGGTCGTCGCCCGCAGCCGCGGTGCCCGCGATCTGAACGGTGGCCGGATCGAGCGTGCCATCTGGGTCGCTGTCATTGCCCAGGACATCGGCCACGGCCGGTGTGTTGGTGGGCAGGCCCGTCACAGTGTCATCGACGGCGGTCGGCGACTGCGCGTCGAAGTCGAGCGCGACCGAGGCCGGGTTCGAGACGTTACCGTCATTGTCCGCGACCGTGTAGGTGATCGGCGTCGGGTCGGCGGTGAAGCCCGCCTCGGGAGTGAAGGTGATCTCGCCGGTGGTGGTATCCACCGACCAGGTGCCCTCGCCCGGGACGATCAGGTCGTCGCCCGCAGCCGCGGTGCCCGCGATCTGAACGGTGGCCGGATCGAGCGTGCCATCTGGGTCGCTGTCATTGCCCAGGACATCGGCCACGGCCGGTGTGTTGGTGGGCAGGCCCGTCACGGTGTCATCGACGGCGGTCGGCGACTGCGCGTCGAAGTCGAGCGCGACCGAGGCCGGGTTCGAGACGTTACCGTCATTGTCCGCGACCGTGTAGGTGATCGGCGTCGGGTCGGCGGTGAAGCCCGCCTCGGGAGTGAAGGTGATCTCGCCGGTGGTGGTATCCACCGACCAGGTGCCCTCGCCCGGGACGATCAGGTCGTCGCCCGCAGCCGCGGTGCCCGCGATCTGAACGGTGGCCGGATCGAGCGTGCCATCTGGGTCGCTGTCATTGCCCAGGACATCGGCCACGGCCGGTGTGTTGGTGGGCAGGCCCGTCACGGTGTCATCGACGGCGGTCGGCGACTGCGCGTCGAAGTCGAGCGCGACCGAGGCCGGGTTCGAGACGTTACCGTCATTGTCCGCGACCGTGTAGGTGATCGGCGTCGGGTCGGCGGTGAAGCCCGCCTCGGGAGTGAAGGTGATCTCGCCGGTGGTGGTATCCACCGACCAGGTGCCCTCGCCCGGGACGATCAGGTCGTCGCCCGCAGCCGCGGTGCCCGCGATCTGAACGGTGGCCGGATCGAGCGTGCCATCTGGGTCGCTGTCATTGCCCAGGACATCGGCCACGGCCGGTGTGTTGGTGGGCAGGCCCGTCACGGTGTCATCGACGGCGGTCGGCGACTGCGCGTCGAAGTCGAGCGCGACCGAGGCCGGGTTCGAGACGTTACCGTCATTGTCCGCGACCGTGTAGGTGATCGGCGTCGGGTCGGCGGTGAAGCCCGCCTCGGGGTGAAGGTGATCTCGCCGGTGGTGGTATCCACCGACCAGGTGCCCTCGCCCGGGACGATCAGGTCGTCGCCCGCAGCCGCGGTGCCCGCGATCTGAACGGTGGCCGGATCGAGCGTGCCATCTGGGTCGCTGTCATTGCCCAGGACATCGGCCACGGCCGGTGTGTTGGTGGGCAGGCCCGTCACGGTGTCATCGACGGCGGTCGGCGACTGCGCGTCGAAGTCGAGCGCGACCGAGGCCGGGTTCGAGACGTTACCGTCATTGTCCGCGACCGTGTAGGTGATCGGCGTCGGGTCGGCGGTGAAGCCCGCCTCGGGAGTGAAGGTGATCTCGCCGGTGGTGGTATCCACCGACCAGGTGCCCTCGCCCGGGACGATCAGGTCGTCGCCCGCAGCCGCGGTGCCCGCGATCTGAACGGTGGCCGGATCGAGCGTGCCATCTGGGTCGCTGTCATTGCCCAGGACATCGGCCACGGCCGGTGTGTTGGTGGGCAGGCCCGTCACGGTGTCATCGACGGCGGTCGGCGACTGCGCGTCGAAGTCGAGCGCGACCGAGGCCGGGTTCGAGACGTTACCGTCATTGTCCGCGACCGTGTAGGTGATCGGCGTCGGGTCGGCGGTGAAGCCCGCCTCGGGAGTGAAGGTGATCTCGCCGGTGGTGGTATCCACCGACCAGGTGCCCTCGCCCGGGACGATCAGGTCGTCGCCCGCAGCCGCGGTGCCCGCGATCTGAACGGTGGCCGGATCGAGCGTGCCATCTGGGTCGCTGTCATTGCCCAGGACATCGGCCACGGCCGGTGTGTTGGTGGGCAGGCCCGTCACGGTGTCATCGACGGCGGTCGGCGACTGCGCGTCGAAGTCGAGCGCGACCGAGGCCGGGTTCGAGACGTTACCGTCATTGTCCGCGACCGTGTAGGTGATCGGCGTCGGGTCGGCGGTGAAGCCCGCCTCGGGAGTGAAGGTGATCTCGCCGGTGGTGGTATCCACCGACCAGGTGCCCTCGCCCGGGACGATCAGGTCGTCGCCCGCAGCCGCGGTGCCCGCGATCTGAACGGTGGCCGGATCGAGCGTGCCATCTGGGTCGCTGTCATTGCCCAGGACATCGGCCACGGCCGGTGTGTTGGTGGGCAGGCCCGTCACAGTGTCATCGACGGCGGTCGGCGACTGCGCGTCGAAGTCGAGCGCGACCGAGGCCGGGTTCGAGACGTTACCGTCATTGTCCGCGACCGTGTAGGTGATCGGCGTCGGGTCGGCGGTGAAGCCCGCCTCGGGAGTGAAGGTGATCTCGCCGGTGGTGGTATCCACCGACCAGGTGCCCTCGCCCGGGACGATCAGGTCGTCGCCCGCAGCCGCGGTGCCCGCGATCTGAACGGTGGCCGGATCGAGCGTGCCATCTGGGTCGCTGTCATTGCCCAGGACATCGGCCACGGCCGGTGTGTTGGTGGGCAGGCCCGTCACGGTGTCATCGACGGCGGTCGGCGACTGCGCGTCGAAGTCGAGCGCGACCGAGGCCGGGTTCGAGACGTTACCGTCATTGTCCGCGACCGTGTAGGTGATCGGCGTCGGGTCGGCGGTGAAGCCCGCCTCGGGAGTGAAGGTGATCTCGCCGGTGGTGGTATCCACCGACCAGGTGCCCTCGCCCGGGACGATCAGGTCGTCGCCCGCAGCCGCGGTGCCCGCGATCTGAACGGTGGCCGGATCGAGCGTGCCATCTGGGTCGCTGTCATTGCCCAGGACATCGGCCACGGCCGGTGTGTTGGTGGGCAGGCCCGTCACGGTGTCATCGACGGCGGTCGGCGACTGCGCGTCGAAGTCGAGCGCGACCGAGGCCGGGTTCGAGACGTTACCGTCATTGTCCGCGACCGTGTAGGTGATCGGCGTCGGGTCGGCGGTGAAGCCCGCCTCGGGGTGAAGGTGATCTCGCCGGTGGTGGTATCCACCGACCAGGTGCCCTCGCCCGGGACGATCAGGTCGTCGCCCGCAGCCGCGGTGCCCGCGATCTGAACGGTGGCCGGATCGAGCGTGCCATCTGGGTCGCTGTCATTGCCCAGGACATCGGCCACGGCCGGTGTGTTGGTGGGCAGGCCCGTCACAGTGTCATCGACGGCGGTCGGCGACTGCGCGTCGAAGTCGAGCGCGACCGAGGCCGGGTTCGAGACGTTACCGTCATTGTCCGCGACCGTGTAGGTGATCGGCGTCGGGTCGGCGGTGAAGCCCGCCTCGGGAGTGAAGGTGATCTCGCCGGTGGTGGTATCCACCGACCAGGTGCCCTCGCCCGGGACGATCAGGTCGTCGCCCGCAGCCGCGGTGCCCGCGATCTGAACGGTGGCCGGATCGAGCGTGCCATCTGGGTCGCTGTCATTGCCCAGGACATCGGCCACGGCCGGTGTGTTGGTGGGCAGGCCCGTCACGGTGTCATCGACGGCGGTCGGCGACTGCGCGTCGAAGTCGAGCGCGACCGAGGCCGGGTTCGAGACGTTACCGTCATTGTCCGCGACCGTGTAGGTGATCGGCGTCGGGTCGGCGGTGAAGCCCGCCTCGGGAGTGAAGGTGATCTCGCCGGTGGTGGTATCCACCGACCAGGTGCCCTCGCCCGGGACGATCAGGTCGTCGCCCGCAGCCGCGGTGCCCGCGATCTGAACGGTGGCCGGATCGAGCGTGCCATCTGGGTCGCTGTCATTGCCCAGGACATCGGCCACGGCCGGTGTGTTGGTGGGCAGGCCCGTCACGGTGTCATCGACGGCGGTCGGCGACTGCGCGTCGAAGTCGAGCGCGACCGAGGCCGGGTTCGAGACGTTACCGTCATTGTCCGCGACCGTGTAGGTGATCGGCGTCGGGTCGGCGGTGAAGCCCGCCTCGGGAGTGAAGGTGATCTCGCCGGTGGTGGTATCCACCGACCAGGTGCCCTCGCCCGGGACGATCAGGTCGTCGCCCGCAGCCGCGGTGCCCGCGATCTGAACGGTGGCCGGATCGAGCGTGCCATCTGGGTCGCTGTCATTGCCCAGGACATCGGCCACGGCCGGTGTGTTGGTGGGCAGGCCCGTCACGGTGTCATCGACGGCGGTCGGCGACTGCGCGTCGAAGTCGAGCGCGACCGAGGCCGGGTTCGAGACGTTACCGTCATTGTCCGCGACCGTGTAGGTGATCGGCGTCGGGTCGGCGGTGAAGCCCGCCTCGGGAGTGAAGGTGATCTCGCCGGTGGTGGTATCCACCGACCAGGTGCCCTCGCCCGGGACGATCAGGTCGTCGCCCGCAGCCGCGGTGCCCGCGATCTGAACGGTGGCCGGATCGAGCGTGCCATCTGGGTCGCTGTCATTGCCCAGGACATCGGCCACGGCCGGTGTGTTGGTGGGCAGGCCCGTCACGGTGTCATCGACGGCGGTCGGCGACTGCGCGTCGAAGTCGAGCGCGACCGAGGCCGGGTTCGAGACGTTACCGTCATTGTCCGCGACCGTGTAGGTGATCGGCGTCGGGTCGGCGGTGAAGCCCGCCTCGGGGGTGAAGGTGATCTCGCCGGTGGTGGTATCCACCGACCAGGTGCCCTCGCCCGGGACGATCAGGTCGTCGCCCGCAGCCGCGGTGCCCGCGATCTGAACGGTGGCCGGATCGAGCGTGCCATCTGGGTCGCTGTCATTGCCCAGGACATCGGCCACGGCCGGTGTGTTGGTGGGCAGGCCCGTCACGGTGTCATCGACGGCGGTCGGCGACTGCGCGTCGAAGTCGAGCGCGACCGAGGCCGGGTTCGAGACGTTACCGTCATTGTCCGCGACCGTGTAGGTGATCGGCGTCGGGTCGGCGGTGAAGCCCGCCTCGGGAGTGAAGGTGATCTCGCCGGTGGTGGTATCCACCGACCAGGTGCCCTCGCCCGGGACGATCAGGTCGTCGCCCGCAGCCGCGGTGCCCGCGATCTGAACGGTGGCCGGATCGAGCGTGCCATCTGGGTCGCTGTCATTGCCCAGGACATCGGCCACGGCCGGTGTGTTGGTGGGCAGGCCCGTCACAGTGTCATCGACGGCGGTCGGCGACTGCGCGTCGAAGTCGAGCGCGACCGAGGCCGGGTTCGAGACGTTACCGTCATTGTCCGCGACCGTGTAGGTGATCGGCGTCGGGTCGGCGGTGAAGCCCGCCTCGGGGGTGAAGGTGATCTCGCCGGTGGTGGTATCCACCGACCAGGTGCCCTCGCCCGGGACGATCAGGTCGTCGCCCGCAGCCGCGGTGCCCGCGATCTGAACGGTGGCCGGATCGAGCGTGCCATCTGGGTCGCTGTCATTGCCCAGGACATCGGCCACGGCCGGTGTGTTGGTGGGCAGGCCCGTCACGGTGTCATCGACGGCGGTCGGCGACTGCGCGTCGAAGTCGAGCGCGACCGAGGCCGGGTTCGAGACGTTACCGTCATTGTCCGCGACCGTGTAGGTGATCGGCGTCGGGTCGGCGGTGAAGCCCGCCTCGGGGTGAAGGTGATCTCGCCGGTGGTGGTATCCACCGACCAGGTGCCCTCGCCCGGGACGATCAGGTCGTCGCCCGCAGCCGCGGTGCCCGCGATCTGAACGGTGGCCGGATCGAGCGTGCCATCTGGGTCGCTGTCATTGCCCAGGACATCGGCCACGGCCGGTGTGTTGGTGGGCAGGCCCGTCACGGTGTCATCGACGGCGGTCGGCGACTGCGCGTCGAAGTCGAGCGCGACCGAGGCCGGGTTCGAGACGTTACCGTCATTGTCCGCGACCGTGTAGGTGATCGGCGTCGGGTCGGCGGTGAAGCCCGCCTCGGGGGTGAAGGTGATCTCGCCGGTGGTGGTATCCACCGACCAGGTGCCCTCGCCCGGGACGATCAGGTCGTCGCCCGCAGCCGCGGTGCCCGCGATCTGAACGGTGGCCGGATCGAGCGTGCCATCTGGGTCGCTGTCATTGCCCAGGACATCGGCCACGGCCGGTGTGTTGGTGGGCAGGCCCGTCACAGTGTCATCGACGGCGGTCGGGAGAAAATCGTAACTGATCGAGATGTCTGCCGCTGCGGACGGTGCTCCATTCGTATCCGAAACGATGTACGGTGCAACGGTTGGATCGGATGCAAACCCAGCCTCGGGAGTAAAGGTGACGTCACCTGTGATAGGATTGACAACCCAGACACCTTCATTTGGAACCGAGAGCGTCTTTCCATCCGCAGCAAGTATCGAGCCCGCAGGCGCTCCTGTTCCTGTAAGTACTACGGTTGTTGGATCGATTGGAAAATCATTTTCCACGTCGTTGGCTAGAACAGAGACAGTGACTATCGCATCAGCTGTGTTGTTGTTAGAAATATCATCTACTGCGGTAGGGGCGCTGATTGTTACAGGTACAGGAGAGGAGAAATCAAAGAATGCGCGAACATTTTGAGTCCCCTCAACATCGTCATAGTAAATGGTAAATGCATCCGTCGGAGTTGAGGGACTAAAGCTTGCTTGGCCGTCCGTCGGGTTGTTCACGCCGTCTGGACCGGTGACAAATGTACCTACTCCGCCAGCAGAACTCAGCCGCGCAACTTGATTGGCATAAGCTGGAGGTGACGCAAAGCTGTTAACTTCCATCCCATTCAAGTTGGACCACGTGCCTGGAACGCTTGCCGAAAAAGCATCTCTGGACGCGCTGCCGTCGAAGTCGTCCATGTCCAGAAATCCGATTTGGCGAATAAAAAAGCCATTTGTTCGGAACTGCATCGCAACCGTTTGACCAGCAGCACAACCAACTCCACTGCCAGCGTTCACAGTGACTCTACCAGATGCATCTGAGCTGAAGCACGCCGCAGGAGATGGAGTGCCTGTAATTGTTATAGTATTGCCGTTCCCATCCGACATGATGACGGTGTCATCATTGGGGACCGAGCTCACCGAGAAGGACTGAGCCAATGCTACGGTCACGAATGAAATCGTGAACAAGACGCTTTGGAAGAGTAGCCCCAGTGCCACCTTCATAAGCTTCCTCAAACCTGTAGAGATCATCTATGCCGCCTCAAATGCCGTGTGCGTCTTCTGAAAAGTTTTTCCGCCGTCTTAAGGCAACCTGAGATGACTTGAGAACGCACCATTTGGCAGCAGAATTTTTGTCATGCTCGTGTTGCATTTCCGCACACGCAAAGCGGCGGATTTCCGGCGCTGCAAGTCCTATGAAGTTCCCTTATCGGACGTGAAGAGATATACTGCGACACAGTCTCAAAATCAGCGAATTTTCAGGGAAAGCGATAGATTCAAAGACCGACAAATCGACATCAGCGCCCTCCGGTGCGCTCGATGATGCGAGCGGCGACGAGAGAGCAAAAGGCAGGCAATAACATCGCCCTGCCCGCCCATGTCGCCGGGTCGGGCACGCTGGGTCGCCTTTTCGACACCGCGCGATTACGCCCAGGCTGCGGCTTCCGAGAACGCGATCAAGGCCTTAACCAAGGACTGGGCTCACTTCGCACGCTGGTGCCGCATGAAAGGCGCGGAGCCACTGCCCCCATCCCCAGAGATGACCGGACACTATCTCGCGGACCTGGCGGCCGGGTCGGGCCCCTCCCCTGCCCTCGCTGTCAGCACGATTGACCGCCGCCTCTCGGGTCTCGCCTGGACCTACGCGCAGCGGGGCCTCACTCTAGATCGCAAGGACCGCCACATCGCGACTGTCCTGGCTGGAATAATCCAGAGACACGCGCGCCCGCCAGTCCAGAAGGCCGTAATTCTCGCCGAATACATCCTCGCGATGGTCGCCACCCTTCCTTTCGTTCTGCGCGGGCTGCGAGATCGCGCGTTCCTTTTGATTGGCTACGCTGGCGGCCTTCGTCGCACAGAAATCGTGACCCTCGATGTGGGTAAGGACGACACGCCAGACAGTGGCGGATGGGTCGAGATCCTGAAGAAGGGTGCTCTTCTCACCCTCAATGCAAATAGCGGCCGGCGCGAAGTCGAGATCGGCCGCGGCTCCAAGGAACAGGGCTGCCCGGTCCACGCCCTCCAGCGATGGCTGCACTTCGCCAGGATCGTTTTCTGTCCGGTCTTCGTTGCCACCTCGCGGGACGGCAACAACGCACTCGAAACGCGGCTCAACGATAAACACGTCGCGTTTGATCAAACGCACCGTTCTGGACGCCGACATCCGGGCCGACCTACCGCAGGCGAACCGTTTGGCGCTGTTTTCCGGTCACTCGCTGCGCGCCAGTCTCGCGAGTTCAGCCGAGGTCGACGAGCGCTGTGTCCGGAAACAGCTTGGCCACACTTCGGCCAAGATGACACGTCGCTACCAGCGCCTCCGAGATCGGTTCCGGCGGAACCTGACCAAGTCCGCCCGCCTATAGCCTTCAGTCCGCAAGCGGTCGTTTATTAGTGATACATAAAATTGCAAACGGCCAGATTTCATGCCCCTGATAGGCTATGCCCGCGTTTCCACAGAGGATCAGACCCCCCTGCCCCAGTCCGAGGCGCTGCAATCGGCGGGCTGTGCCGAGATCTTTGAAGAGCACGCCTCAGGCGGCAATCGCGCGCGTCCTGTGCTCACGCGGGTGCTCGAACGCGTCCAGAGCGGCGATACGCTGGTCGTCGTGCGGATCGACCGGCTTGCGCGGTCTCTGTCGCACTTACTGGAGGTGATCGAGCGTCTGGAGGCCAAGGGAGCTTTCTTCCGCTCGCTGCAGGACCCCATCGACACCGCCTCCCCTCAAGGAAAATTCACATTGCAGGTTCTGGGCGCCGCGGCGGAGTTCGAACGCGCGCTGATACGTGAGCGCACGAAGGCCGGGCTTGTCTCTGCGCGCGCCAAGGGCCGCGTTGGTGGCAATCCTGGGCTTCGCACCAAAGACCCCGCCGCGCTGCGCAAGGTGTGGCTGGCACGACAGGACGGCTACATGGAGCGCCTGAACGAAACCGCGCAGGATTGGGTGCCCCACGTGCGACGCCTGCGGCCGGATATGGCCTGGGAAGATGTTTTGCGAATCATTAATGGCCCCCTGCCCCACGACCGGCACTGGACCCAAAGCCGCCTACTCCGTGCTGTGAAAGCCTATGTCCGCGACGGGTTTCTACCAGATGCTGTGCTTGGCCGCGCCGGACGCCGCGAAACCGATGACCGCCTGCCGGCTATCGTGGCTGCCATCAAAGGCTCGGACCCCGAAATAACACTGCAGGCGATCTGCGACCGGCTGGAATCGATGCGTGAGCGCACCCCTCGAGGGCGCACCAGCTGGCAGCCGTCTTCGGTCAAAATGCTGCTTGAGCGTGCGGAAAAGTTGGGGCTCCTCTGAACACGACACTTGTGTTGGCCTAACAGATTGCCACTAAATCTAGAAAGTGCTTGCACGAATCTGGCTGCTCGGGCAATAGTCTCGAAAAATAACGCGCGGTCACATAAAAAACGCGCCCACGGATCGGGGCAGAC
>NZ_CP045322.1 GCF_009363255.1 Roseivivax sp. THAF197b
AAATTACTCCGTCTTCAAGCCCGCCGAGGTCCACACGCAGCAGGTGCATGCGATGCTGGATCAACTCGTTTCCTGGAGTTCGGCTCTCCTGCAGGTTCGTGGAAAAGCCCATGCCTAAGGTTATGATCCGCTACAAGCTGCGACCCGGCGAGGTGCAGGAGAATATCGCTCTACTCCGCGCATTCTTCCAAGAGTTGGCAATCGAACGTCCGCCCGGCCTCATCTACGAGGCTTACCTGCTCGCGGACGGGTTGAGTTTCGTGCATCTCGTCGATAGCGCCACCGGTGCGCAACCCTTTGGCCATCTTCCCGGCTATCGCAGGTACCGCGATACAGTCGCAGCGCGTTGCACCGAACCGCCCCAGATGATCGGCATGGACCCCGTCGGTGTATTCAACGCCCTTGCCAATTGACAGTGCGGCAACCTGCAACAATTCACCTTCTGAAGGGGATTCCGAAAAATTTCTCAATGTCGTGGCTGGCTCTTAGTTCGAATTCGCTGCGCTCTGTGCGAACGACCGCTGTTTGTTGTTCTTGTATTATGCCGACATACGGCTCTGAACTTCCAATTGCGCAACGGCTTGCGAGGGCCGGCGCGGCATAATCCGAACCTCGGCATTATGAGTGTTATGCCGATGTCGGCATAAATCGCACTGGACAGGGGCGACAAAGCGGCTGGACCGCTTGGGCCGGTTCAATGACCGCAAGGCGTACGCGTTCGAGGAGCTGGTCGCGGAGATCGGAAATTGCATGCTCTGTGCGCAGATCGGGGTGGAGCCTGAATTCGATCAGAGCGCCGCCTATGTCGAAGGGTGGCTTGAGGCGATGAAGGAAGACAGCCGCGCGATCTTCCGCGCCGCGTCCGAGGCGCAGAAGGCCGTGGATTACATCATGGAGCGCACCGTGCAGGCCGATCAGATGGCGGCGGAGTAACAGCCCGCACCGCCACAATGATCGAGGCCCCCGTCAGCAGGCGGGGGCCTTTTGCGTTCTGGTGTGATCCAGGTGGTGGGCGGTTTCAGGGTGACCTGTCGGCGGGCAACCTGAAGGCCACCCGCCGACAGGCCCGGCGCTTCGCGCGGACGGGCATGGAATGCCCGAAATCACCGGTTGGAGGCTATTGCGGACCTCCACTCATAAGCTGACCACTGTCCGGAGAGCGGACTAAGCGGACTCCAACGGCATCTTGCATGAAGGGCCGGTTCAACAGGCCATACACGGCAACGGGTGTCGGTTGTCCCGTTCGGTCTTTCTTGCTAGTTTAAACGGATGACCAGTGGCGGCCCGTTCCCCCTCCTGCCAAACTTCACACCGGATCTCGCGGAGCCGACTATGCGTCCGTCTGAAACTGTCGGCGACGCCGATCATGGCGAGCCGGAGCTTGGCGCGGCTCCGCGCGATGAACTCGCCTACAGGCTGCGACAGCAGGAGTTGTTGTCCGAGTTCGGCCTGTTCGCCCTTCGCTGCCGTGACGAGACCGAGTTGCATCAACACGCGACGCGCGTTGCTGCCGATGGCATGAACGTCGAATTGGCAAAGTTTCTTGAGTACGACGCAAGGAATGACACCCTCCTGATCACGGCAGGCGTCGGCTGGCATCCGGGCACGATCGGCAGCCAGAGCCTGGGCGCTGATCTGGGTTCCCCGGCGGGCTATGCCTTCCAGACACGGCAGGCCGTGATCTCCAATCACCTTGAGAACGAGACGCGGTTCCGCACTCCGCCCGTGCTCTCCGAGCACGGTGTGCGGCGGGCCATGAACGTGCCCGTCAAGGACGGCGGCGATCCGTTCGGTATTCTGGAGGTCGACGCGACCCACGCTGGCAAGTTCACCCAAGCGGACATCGCCTTCATGCAGGGGCTGGCGAATATCCTGTCGGTAGGCATAGAGCGGCGGCGTACCGAGGCCGAGTTGGCGCAGACGCGAGAGCGCCTGACCATTCTTGCGGGCGAGTTGCGCCATCGCGTCAAGAACCTCTTCGCGGTCTCGGCCTCGCTGATCTCGACGGCGCGGCGCGAGACAGAGCGACTGGGCCAGCCCGAAAAAGCGCTTGATTTGGCGCTCGGCCGTATTCAGGCGCTTGGCCGCGCAAACGAGGTTGGCATCGGACATGCGGACGAACGCAACATCGAAACCGTTTCGATGGTCGATCCAATCGAGCTGACAAAAGAAGTTCTGAGCCCTTATGGAGCGCGCGTCGTGGTCTCCGGCGAAACGTCTGAGTTGAACGCGAGCCACACGACGGCGCTCGCTCTTCTTCTGCACGAGCTGGCAACGAACGCCGTCAAATACGGCGCATTGCGCGAGGACGCGGACGAGGGTCGGATCGTGGTCGAGTGGTCCTCCGACATCGATGAGAGTGGCGCGGCTGGGTTCTCGTGGACGGAGACAGGCGGGCCGGTTCTTTCCGAGCCGCCGGCCGTCACCGATGACGGATTTGGGACGAGGATGGCCGATGCGCTGCTACGCTCCATCGGCGGGACGATCACGCGTGAGTGGCGGGTTGAAGGTCTGCACGTGCGGGTCAGTCTCGCGAGCGAGCAGGCCCACATCGGGTAGGCGCAACTGCGGCGACCAAAGATGGGCTGCGGTTCATTCTGCCCCTGAGGGTCGGCGACCGGCGCTTGATGGAACCTCATGTGCAAGGTTTCTACAGAAAAAGCCGGACTCTCCTGTTCGGTGATCGGCGGGTCAGTGAAGAAATCAAAAGCATTAAAGTGCCGAGCCCGGCCTGTATGGCGGACGGATATTTGGTTTACGCCAGTCCCAGTGAGGTGCGCCGAGGTGGCACATTGCTATGGACCACCAAGTCCGGTCCATCAGGGCGCCTCCTGCACCTCGGAACAGGACAGAGACCGGGCTAGAATTGCCTGAAAGGCCCAAAGCGGTCATTCGTGCGTTTTGCAGCATCGAACACCTTTGGGCTCATTTGAGACCTTCGCCGCGCTCTGGACGAGCGGCAGCTTTCGATCTGGAGGGGCGCAAACGGCCGTTTTTGTCCCCCTGCCCTGCCCCACGGTAGATCAAGCTGTTGATAAGGACAAAAACCCCCGTCAAAACCTTTGGGGTTTTGGGACGTTTGTGTCACATTTGATGTATGATCATCGGATATGCCCGCGTCAGCACAGACGACCAGAAGCTCGAAGCTCAGACCGACGCCCTTGAGGGTGCTGGAGCCGAGCGGGTGTTCGCGGACAAGATCACCGGTTCGGCCAGGTCGCGGCCCCAGCTCGACCAGATGATCGATCAGCTTCGCCAAGGCGATGTCGTGGTCGTCACCAAGTATGATCGGTTGGCCCGATCACTTCGTGATCTTCTCGACATTGTGGAGACGATCCGGGAGCGCGGCGCAGGCTTCCGATCCCTGGCCGAGGACATCGATACGACGACACCGGCAGGCCGTCTTGTCTTCCATGTCTTCGCTTCGATCGCACAGTTCGAGCGCGAGCGGATATCAGAACGCACCAGGGAAGGCCTACAGGCCGCGCGCAAGCGTGGGCGGATCGGAGGTCGTCCCCCTGCCCTATCGGCAGCGCAGCGCGAAGAGGTGCGGCGGATGCGGGACGTTGAACACCGACCCTTGGCCGAGATTGCCCGCTTATTCAAGGTCAGCACGAAGACCGTGCGGAGGGCTTAGCGCCTTCTATCGTGCTTCCTTGAGGATCGTTGCCATACTTCTGTAACTGGTTTCTGGATCATAGCTCCAAACGTCTCTCTGATCTATTCGGGCTTTGTCCACGTCGTCTATATCAATAATTGGATAAAGCTTTAGATACTCCTGCCCTTGGAAAGAGGTTTCCCCTGGCGCGAGCAGTGGGAAAACGAAGACTCTAGGATTCGGATAGGTATAACCGTCGAAATATCCTAGCTCCCAGGGGCACCACTTGGAGAGGCTAGCATTACTCGTATGCAGATAAAACATTAGCTGACAGCTGCGCATTCGTGTTCTAAGCTTTTCAGCCGTCTGTCGATTGACTTTGTTGCGATCTAGCTGTGGGTCGTCCACCCAATCGACGTAAACTGTGTATCCCTTTAATTCGAGAATACGTTTCGCGCCCAAGACAAGGCTTGAATCCATTTTTGAGTGCGAAAGAAACACGTCATACGACAATCGGGAGAAAAGTGCTGACTCTCGAAGGATGCTTTCAACTCCAAGACCCTTCTGGATACGTTCATCGACGGCTGCTGATCTTGCTTGGGCAGTAGTAACTAATCCCATACTTATCTACCCACGTCGGCTGCTGCTTGTCGCGCCCAAGACGAAAAGTTTTCACGACCGTTTTGTGAGCGATAGCAATACACTCCTGCATATCTAGACAGCCGTATAACATTAGTATTGTGTGGTTTTAACCAGGTCGGGGGAAGGTCTACAGCTTGGGTATAGTCTGCATACTGCACCCACTGACCGTTACTGTGTTCGGCAAGCTTCACTACACCATTTGACAAGTAGACCCCTATGTACTCCAACGGATTAGGCCCCTGCTGTGAAGCATAACCGTTGCGATCTGCCATGAGGTGAATTCGGACGCCTAGTAAGCCATTCCCTTTGATGACCGACCTTGCCATCTCATAGCGCACCCATCGCCGTTCGTATGTCCGAGAGCCTATCAGGACGCATGTGACGGACGTATTCTGCATTCCATCACGGATAAGATTCTTGAGAGAATCTGGGCCCGTCAGCTTTGATCGCTCCCAGATGCTCGCGTCATAAAAGCCTTCTGCCTCGCGGCTGCTTTCATGGTTATATCGCCATGATTGGCGAACCTGGTTCACGCGCCAAATATCGTTTTGATAGTGGAAGGAGAAAAAGACCCTACGCTTTGCAACCGGACGTGACGTCGCTCCAAAAACACCAGCCATCTGAACCTCCACAAATGATTAGAAACCCTATAATCCCAAACGATACGAAAATCGCGACATAGAACCAAGCAACAGACCATGTGAATGCCAACCTCAAAACCGATGAAATATCGGACATGAAAGGAGCAGCATTTAAGCTATATCGGGTCGTTTGCGGGAGAGTGTGAAATCCTACGCTAAGCCGACAGCGGTCGTTCGGGCAGCGCGCGGCGAACGGCTGGAAGGAGCCTATTCCACCTGATGCTGCACTGCGCACGAACGTCTGCTATGACGTCGAGTAACGGAGAATAAGCCGTCTGGTCCTTCTCCACGGAGTTGCAGCCGTAGCGGAGGGCCGCGCGGTATCCCGTTTTAAGAGGCATAGGCGGTCGTTACGGTTTTGTCTCAGCGTTCGTTGGTGCGCAAATTTCCAAAACCGCTTGATAACTTAGCTCTTGTCACTGAGCGTTTCCTTTGCAGAAGATACAAACGGGGGAACCTTCATGGCATCAGAAAATCAAGGCGTACTCTGCCAACTCGCTTCGAGACTGTTTTAGTGAGCAGCTACTTGGAACACTATAAGTCGGCTGTAAGGAACTCAGCGCCCGCGCCTCATGACGAGACCGAAGGTTACGCGTGGTTTTCTGCCTGGTTCATGCCCGTCGCATTTGGCGTGGCCGTCGCGCTTTGCTATATTATAGCTTGGGCAAACCTTGACGGAACGCTGATCAATGCCGCACGCTTGTCAGAAGTTTTTCCCCAGGCTGATGGTCGAATAGCCTTTTTCGATGGGCAGGACAAAGCCTCGCAAGGGGCCTATACGGCAACTCTTGCTGCTAGTCTGGTGATCTTTCCGGCTTTTCTGTTGATGAACGGCATTGGCTACTGGAGAACGGTCGTGGCGCCGGGCCGCTGTCGGAGGGTCAGTCATCTGACGATCATATCCGTGCTTGCGCAGGTCACGGTCTTTGCGGTCCTGTTCCTGATCGCGTTCGTCCACGTTCCAGAAGCTCAGCCGCCCGGACGGCGCGGCAACTCTGCAATCATTTTCTGGCCGGTGTTTCCGGCGGTTGGTGGAGCTCTTCTGGTGCTCTGCGCCAATGTAATCTTTTGCGCCCTCGTGGGGGGGCTGAAATTTTTGTTCGGTCTCAGAGGCAATAATGACTGAGACGAAAATCGTTACTGACATCCAGTCTGACACGGATATCCAAAATCAAAGACATCGGGTCCCCAAGCTTTGATAAGACTGGGTTTCTGATCCACAACACGCGGTTTCTCTCAGAAGCGGGCCTCTACGCGTTCGGCATTGAAGGCGGGTTTGTCCCGCTGAGCCGACCATCACCCACGAAAAATGCTGCGCGATGGACGAATGCCCGGTTTGGTGAAGCTGCACCGTGGCGTTCGCTCATTGCCAAATGGCAGCTCTGGGCCGGGAGCGAGGCCGCGTGATGGGTGACTAAGCGGTTTGCGCCGCCGCGCGGCCAAGGTCCGGAAGGAGCCCAATTTGACCGATGCTGCGTAGCGTATGAATGTCCACTTTGAACAATCTCAAGGGCAATCTAGATCAATATCTTTCGGAAATTCTAAGGGCATACCTATGATAGCTTGATATTCTTTGAACCGAGCAACGAGTTCAGATTGTGCTTCTGCATACTGGCTTGGGTTTGTCGGCTGAAACCTGTCTCTGTCGCTAATCATGTCAATTTCTTCCCAGTCTGAGAATCCACGTTGGTACCAAGTCCCAACTGGTAGAAAGGGGGCGACCCTAATCCACACTTCCGCGTCCAAATCATATTCGAAAACGACATTGCGTATTTCTTCATCCATTCCGCAGGGCGGAAGAGCAAAGCGAATACGAGGCTTTGTGTTGTCAGGAAGATAACTCTGTCGAATGACCAGATTATGGCCACCCAAATTGCGTTTTGGGACCGCTGCAAGTCTTTCGCGAATTGTGGCTTGTGAAGAAAGAGGGCTGTCACTTGTTTCGAGAGCGACCCTTTCAAAGATACCTTTGTAGAAAGAGTAGGGTGAATTGAATGAACACAGACTGAACTGTTGCCAGTACATATATGCGCCTACATGGCGTTCAATCAGAGATTCATACCTTGGCGGATCGCTCAACAGGATCTCCTTGATAGGCTCCATTGTCTCTTGAAGGTCAACTGGGCTTATAAATTGCGCGACAACGGCAGCTCTCATCTGAGGTGTGAAGGCTTTTCCTAACTCTCGATCAAGGAAAGTTAGCGTGAAAAGCATATCGTCATACCGGGACTGCGCAAATGGCGCACGCCATGCTCTGCCGTTGAGCGCATCCTCGATTTGGGTGCGCAGAATATCCGCTAACGTGTCGGATAGATTGCCTAGAATCTCATCCTCCTTTGCAGATCTGACTACTATTCCGTCGGTACTATAGTTGGCGATGCAAGTATGTTGGGCCTGAACCGATTGTGGCGTTGTCAGTGCGATGATTGCGATAGCAGTCAGTCCCAAAACATTCGCAAAGTTCATCTTGATTTCCGCACCGGTGTTATGGGCGAAGCTAGTCGCCTGCCTGCGTTCAAAATTGCCGATATTGCCCACAGTCTACAATGGCCAAACTCCAGTAGCCAAGCCCGGCACTTAGGGTTTTCCAGCAAACCCGACATTCCAGCTGCCGCAGCGAAAGCTCACTTCGTCCCGCATAGTGCGAGTTCGAACGCGGCGCAGCGAATGTCTGTTGTGGCTTCTACCTCTTCGGCCACTTGTATTCACCGGTGAGAAGGATGTGCGCCCAGCCGAGGGGCGAGGTGTGTGCCAGAAGATCGGGCGGGACCGGGAGCTTCGCACACTGGCGCTGCGCGACGGCCTCGCTCAGGCGAGCCGTGTTCCAGTGGATGACGATCGCGGCGAGGAGGTTGAGCGCGGCCATCCGAAAATGTTGGCCCTCGGTCGTCCTATCGCGGATTTCGCCCTGTCGGCCGATCCGCAACGCGTTCTTCAACGCGTGGTGCGCCTCGCCCTTGTTGAGGCCGATCTGGACACGGCGCTGCATGTCGGTGTTCAGGACCCATTCGATCATGAACAGCGTCCGCTCGACGCGGCCGACCTCCCGCAGGGCGACGGCCAAGTCGTTCTGGCGGGGATAGGAGGCCAACTTCCGCAGGATCTGGCTGGGCGCGACGGTCCCAGCCGTCATTGTCGCCGCGATCCGCAGAATGTCGGCCCAGTTGGACGCGATCAGGTTCTCCCGGATCGTGCCGCCCGCCAGACCGCGCAGGTTCGGCGGCACGGCCTTCGGCTCGAAAACGTAGAGACGCTTAGACGGCAGGTCGCGAATGCGCGGGATGAACCGGTGGCCGAGGATCGAGGTGACGGCGAAGACGTGATCGGTGAAGCCACCGGTATCGGCGTATTGCTCCCTGATCCGCTTGCCGATCTCGTTGTTGAGCAGCCCGTCGAGGATATAGGGCGCTTCGCTGACCGTGGCCGGGATGGTCTGCGACGCGAAGGGTGCGAACTGGTCGGAAACGTGCGTGTAGGCTTTCAGACCTGGCTCGCGCCCGTATTTCGCGTTGATCAGGTTCATCGCCTCGCCCTGCCGGGTGGTGGGAAAGAACTGACCGTCGCTGGAGGCGGTCGTCCCCATGCCCCAGAACCGGGCCATCGGCAGGGCGGCCTGCGCTTCCACGACGCTCGCGAGCGCGCGGGCGTAAGCATCGCTCTCCACATGCCAGCGCGAAATCCGCATCAACTCCCAGAAGCCGTGGGAATTGCTGGCCTCGGCCATCTTGCTCAAACCGAGGTTGAGCCCTTCGGCCAGGAGCACGTTCATCAGGCCGATCCGGTCCTTCGGCGGAGCGCCAGTCCTGAGATGCGTGAACGCCTCGGTGAACCCGGTCGCGCGGTCTACCTCCAGCATGATGTCGGTGATCCGCGTCTCCGGTATGCGGCGGTAGAGATCGGACAGCAGGTCATCGGCCCCCTGCGGCGGTGCTGTCGGCAGCCGGCTCAGATGAAGCACGCCATTCTCGATCGAACCACCGGGGATCGCGCCCGCCTTCGCAGCCTTGGCCAGCTTTTCGAGACCGAGCTCCATTCGCGCATGGCGATCGGCCAGCCAGTCCTCGGGATCGAAGGGGACGGCGAGCCGCGCGCTCGCCTCTGCAGCCTGCGCGGGCACCAGCACCTGTTTCAGATCGCCGTAGCGCCGCGATCGTTCCAGCCAGATATCGCCCGAGCGGAACGCGTCGCGCAGGTGGAACATGACCGCGACCTCCCACAGGCGGTCGTCCCCCGCGGTCTGGATCTTCAGATGGCGGTGCCACTTCGACGTGCGCCGCAGAAAATCCGTCGGCCGGTTGTGAGCCCGGTCGGACCGGATCAGCTCGGCCGCGTCCAGAAGGGTTTTGGCCACGTCCGCCCCGTCGATTTCAAGGAGACGCAGCATCCGGGGCACGTACCGACGGAACCTCTTGTAGCCTTGCACGACATGAGAAATCGGGTCCGACGAAAGCGTGTCCGTCAGTCGGGCAGCGACGGCGACGAGGGCCTGCAAATCCGTCCATCCTGGACTGGATGATATGGCGTCCTCGAGGGATGCGTCGCCGTTCTTCGCTTCGAGAAGGGCCGTTCCCATATCGCGGAACGAGCGCAAGGTCTTCTGAAGCGCCGGTTGCGCCCCGTCCATACGAGCGTCGCACAGCCGGACAGCCTCCCGCCACGTCCGGCCGACGATCCGGTCGTGCGTCTCGACCACGGCATCCGCGATCGCGCGTCGCCATTCCGACACGCAGACGGCAAGAATAGCGTGGCGGCGGTTGTCGGGCAGATCGCGTAATCCGTCCGCGAAGTAGCGTTCCCCCTGCCGACGCAGACGGGTGATGCGATGATCCGGAACGCCGTGGAACACATCCGGCGGAACGTCGATCCGACGGAGATGATCGAGCCGGTCGAGTAGCCGGCGTGCGGCGCCCGAATTGTTCCCGACCTCGAACTTGCGCAGCCACACGAAGCGGGTCAGCCGGTCTTCGACCATCTCGGACAGTAGATTGTTGAGAACCGCGCATTCGTCATCGCTCAGGCGATCCGCGATCCTCGTCTCGATCCGTCTCTCGGCGGCGACCAGAGCATCGGCGCAGAGCCGTTCGATCGTGGATGTGGCGGGGAGGATGGTCAGGGTTCTCCGGCATTCCTCGACGAAGCGGCGGGCGATGTCCTCGTTGGAAACGGCGTGCTCTGCCTGGCCGTCGAGCCAGAGCTTCAGGTCGCGGGCACCGCGGCCGGAGAAAGTCCTGTAGCCGTAGAGCTGACGCAGGCTGGCCATATGCTCGTGCCGCGTTTCTTCGCGGGCGGCATAGGCGTCGAGATCGGCGTCCTTGAGGCCAAGTTGTGCGGCAAGAAAGTCGGTGATCTCAACTGGGATGACCTCACCCGGCAGCAGAGCGCGTCCGGGATAGCGCAGCGCGCAAAGCTGTAAGGCGAAGCCAAGCCGGTTTCGCGGACGCCTGCGCTGGCCGATATGATCGAGGTCTTCATCCGATAGCGTATAGTGCTTGAGCAGCCGCGGTTCGTCCGCGGGAAGGCCGAACAGGACCTCCCGTTGCTTCGGCGTCAGGATGGTCCGGTGCGCCATGTTTCTTTTGCTTTCGACTACTCCATTGCGTATCTTTGATTTCGATATCGGTTAAGGAAAAATATCAATGGCTAGGAGCGCTGATATTCGCCGACTGTCTCAAACGATCGTTTGCGACACATGCTGATCGGATACGCGCGGGTCTCCAAGGCCGACGGAAGCCAGTCGCTCGACCTGCAACGCGACGCCCTGATCGCCGCAAGCGTCGGCGAGGACCAGATCTATTCGGACCGAGCCTCCGGCAAGAATGACGAACGGCCCGGCCTCGAGGCATGCCTGAAGGCCCTCCGAGACGGTGACGTGTTAGTAATCTGGAAACTCGACCGGATGGGGCGCAGCCTGCACCACCTGGTGAAGACGGTCGCGTGGCTCTCCGAGCGCGGCGTCGGCCTGAAGGTGCTGACTGGTCAGGGCGCGCAGATCGACACGACCACGGCCCACGGACGGCTGTCCTTCGGCATCTTCGCTTCCCTCGCGGAGTTCGAGAGCGAGCTCATCCGAGAACGGACGATGGCCGGTCTTGCCGCTGCGCGCGCTCGGGGGCGGAAGGGAGGCCGCAAGTTCGCTCTGACCAAAGCCCAGCTGCGCATGGCACAGGCGGCGATGGCCAACCGAGACACCTCTGTTTCCGAACTGTGCAAGGAGCTGAAGATCAAGCCGGTGACGCTCTACCGCTATGTCGATCCCGAGGGAAATCTACGCGAGAATGGGAAACGGCTACTGGGCGCTTAGCGTAGGATTTCACACCCTCCCGCAAAAGACCCCTATATGGATCTACTTTCTCGCCAAGGCGGACATGATCGAATAATGCTCGATACGCTTTTTCAATTTGCAGATATTGCGCATCCATTAGCCAGAAGATTATAATCGGAACCATGGCTGCAAATGGATAGAATGGTGAAAGCGTATCAATCGTAGCCATTACAGCTATTGCGGCGCTACCGAAGGTCGCCGCAAGCGCTTTAAGCGTAAAAGAATTTGCACCCATTCGGGTAATCACGCCTTGCAGCATTGTAAGATGCGCTATGCGAATGCTTTCATCGTTGTGATCGTTGTCTGCCATTGAATGGCCTATCTCGCAACGTTCGTAGCTTCTATGACCGCGTGGAACGCCCTAAACCGAGGTGGGGTCAAAAACTGTGTTGTCATATGGCCTGCTTGATGAGTCGAATGTTGAAGTGTGTATGGAAATTCATAGCACTATTAGAGCATGTCTGCACCGCAAAACACAAAATATAGTTTAGAGTTATCCCATAGAAAGCGACACACAAACCCACATTTGTGCTTTTATGGGTCACGGTGCGTCTTGCCGGATGGATAGCCTACGATAACGCCAGTAGCTGGATCAACGATCTGGTCAATGTCGTCTTGAAGGCCCTGCGTGCGGATCATCGCAAAGATGCGGATTTCCGCATCCGGGCAGACGGCTCGCAGGAGCTCCGCACAGGTGAAGCTCGTGCGGCCCATTGTCAGAACGTCATCGACGATCGTGATCTTGTCGGGCATGAAAAACGGCCTCTCGGCCTCAATGCTTTCCATGTGTACGGGCACAAGGGGACGATCGGCAGCCGGGGAGCTCGAAGAGCGTGGGACAGCTTTTACTCTCGTCAGATAGGTTTGGACCTCCTGGCCAAATCCATGCCCATGCAGCACATCGCAGATGACCTTGGCTGGCCATAGTGCCCCATCCGATAAAGGTGCCGACCGTGGAGCGGGCACAAGGGTCACATCAGGACCGAGAAATGGTTGGAGAACATCCGCCTTGGGGTCACGAAGGTGGGGTATTGCCGTTCCAAGCGTGTGCAACTTTCCCGCTTTTACGGCACCGCAAAGCCTTCGAGATTTCTTGGAAAGGTCCGAGGTGCCTCGCGGGGAATAGTTGGCGAAGGTGCCGTATTCATAGCTCGAAGGCACGCACACCCCCGGCTGTGTAGTTTGGAATATCGAGTAGGATGTCGGGCAGGTTCTCACGACGCAGGATTTGCGCCCCATACTCGATGAGCTGCTTTGGCCATGTCAGGTTTGGATCGGTGGCGACGTTCTCAAGAAGGTACAGATCACGGCCAAGCCGGATCGCTTCCCATCCCTGGTGACGTGTGCCGCTCTTCTCACTCGCCTCGATGACGATCGTTGCATCGCAGATGAGCGCCATCGTCCGGTTGCGGCGTGGGAAATTTTCGCCCTTCCCAGGATAACCCTCGGGGAACTGCGAGATCGCAAGGTGGTTGCGTTTAATCTCTTCGAGAAGCCCTGCGTTTTTGGTCGGATAGGCTTTCGATAGCGGCGTACCGAGCACGGCAATGGTGCGCCCCCCCTCCTCTATCGCTGTCTTATGGGCCACGGTGTCGATACCTTCGGCCAAGCCGCTAACGACGATAATGCCTTGATCGACCAGAGCACGTGTTACCGCACGCGCACGCTTAATGCCGTCAGGTGTCGCTTTCCGAGAGCCAACGATCGCTACGCGAGAGCCTTCCGTCAGAAGAGAGATATCGCCCGCTGTGTATAACACATCCGGTGCGTTCTTTTCCTCAACCGGGCCAAGTGGTCCTAAGGCATCTCTGGTCTTCAGCTCTGCGTGCATTCTTCTCTTTAGCGATGCTTTTGCGTCACCGCCCTCCCCTATTTTTACCTTAAATTTAAGCTATCTTGCAACATTTCACACAAACCCACATTTGTTCATTTGCGGGTTATCCCAGCTTCTTCTTCGAGCTCCTTGAGCTCCTCCCGGAAAATCGGACAGTGACGGAAGCTACAATCTGACGTCTGCTGGTCTCCAAGAACGAGGAGATCAGAACATGTCGAAACGCAGGAACCATGACGCGGGCTTCAAGGCTCGTGTGGCGCTGGAAGCCGTGAAGGGCGAGCGCACCGTGTCGGAGCTGGCCGCGGAATACGGCGTGCATCCGACCATGATCCACCAGTGGAAGAAGGCGCTGCTCGAGGGGGCATCGGACATCTTCGAGCGCGGCGGGAAGAAGAAGGCTGAGGTCGACGAGGAGACGGTGCGGTCGCTGCACGCCAAGATCGGAGAGCTGGCCGTCGCCAACGATTTTTTGTCCAGAAAGCTCAAGCCATGGACCGACAAGTGAGGCGCGGGATGATCGAACGCTCTCACCCCACGCTGTCGATCGGGGCGCAATGCCGCCTGCTGTCGATCTCGCGGTCGTCGTTCTACTACGCACCGCTGGGCGAGACAGCAGTGAACCTGGCGCTCATGCAACTGATCGATCGGCAGTTCCTGGAAACCCCGTTCTACGGCGTCCAGCAGATGACTTGGCACCTGCAGAACGAAGGGCACCCAGTGAATGTGAAGCGCATCCGTCGGCTGATGCGCCTCATGCGCCTCATGCGCCTGATGCCGATCTACCAGAAGCCCAACACCAGCAAGCCTGCCAAGGGGCACAAGACCTATCCCTACCTGCTGGGTGGGCTGCGGGTCGATCGGCCCAACCAGGTCTGGTGCGCCGACATCACCTACCTGCCGATGCGACGAGGCTTCCTCTACCTGGTCGCCATCATGGACTGGTTCACCCGCAAGGTGCTGGCCTGGCGCATCTCGAACACGCTGGAGGCGGACTTCTGCATCGAGGCGCTGAACGAGGCGGTCCACCGCTTCGGCCCACCCGAGATCATGAACACCGATCAGGGCTCGCAGTTCACGTCCTTCGCCTGGACCGACCGGCTGAAGCGGATCGGGGCCCGGATCTCCATGGATGGCAAAGGGCGGTGCCTCGACAACATCTTCATCGAACGCCTCTGGCGGTCCTTGAAGTATGAGTGCGTCTATCTGCACGCCTGGGAGACCGGCTCGCAGGCGAAGACTGGGGTTGGCAGATGGATCACCTTCTACAACCACCAGCGGCCCCACGCCGCCCATGGCGGACAGCCGCCCGCCGTGGTCTACTTCAACCAAATAGAAACCGACCAGCAGGGGCAGAGAGTAGCTTAAATCACCCCAGATCCTGTCCAAGAGATGGGGAGTAGCTCAATGCTTGCGAAAAGATGGAAGCCTGGCGTAGATACTACAACGAAGAACGACCGCACAGCGCGATCGGGAATATGCCCCCGATAATGCTGGCAAACTCAGATGGCGACACCAGCCCGCCATGTTGAGAGCAGACGGAAAACTCTGGCCCTCGGTGGCAGAAGGTTGGGTAGCAGAGCAAACAGGAACGGATTCTACATCTGAACGGCCCGGCTCAGGGGGCTCGGTCATGTTCGTTTGTCATTTGTGAGGATACGATATGAGAAGTCTTGAACGAGGTCGCGATGCACAATCGCCGGTCGAAATACCAAAACGTGGCTGGTTGGACATTGCCTGGCGCGTGAAAGATCGCGTTTCATCCAATCGTATCAGCCTTGTTGCGGCCGGTGTGGCCTTCTTCGGTCTTCTTGCTTTGTTTCCTGCGATTGGTGCCGTTCTCGCAATAGGTGGCCTACTGCTGGACCCCCAAGTCATCGTTGAGCAGATGGTCGATTTTCGAGGCTTCGTACCCGATGAAGTCTTGGCAATTGTGCAAGCTCAAGCGAGTGAAGTCGCAGGTGCAGATGATCAGGGCCTAGGACTAGCGGCCCTTGTCGCACTCGGTCTATCTTTCTGGTCAGCCTCGCGCGGTATGGCGTATCTCGTGATGGGGTTAAATCTTGTTTACGATGAGGAGGAAAAGCGCGGTTTCTTTCGATTGAGCGCACAACTACTTGCTATGTCCGCGTTGCTAGTATTTGGATTTCTATTAGGCGTAGCCTCAATCATCGCGGTTCCGGCATTACTTTCGGTGATCGATTGGCCGCTGTTCGGTCAATGGTTGGCAAGTGGGTTTCGCTGGGTCGTCTTGGTGTTCGGCGCAATGGTCGGCCTCGCACTCATCTATCGATATGGCCCGTCGCGAAGTTCGGCCGAGTGGTCGTGGGTAACACCGGGCTCAGTGATCGCATGTCTCCTTTGGATCGCTGCATCGGTGGGATTTACCATATATGTAGGTAGCTTCGCATCGTATAATGAAAGCTTCGGCGCGTTAGGTGGCGTCGTCATTTTAATTATGTGGCTTTGGATTTCGGCTTTCATTATCCTTCTTGGAGGACTGGTTAACGCCGAAATGGAGGCGCAAACGCGTGTGGACACGACCATCGGACCAGACCAACCAATAGGTGAGCGGGGTGCCGCGAAAGCCGACAAGCTCGGAGAGGCGCGTACCTAGCCGTCAGCTCTTTTCCGCATCGAACTGTTCGTCTGGCGACTTAGAGTGTATTTCCAGCGGCTCTGCAAAAGTCATCGTTCTATAAGGGAATGGAATTTCGATGCCAGCATGGTCTAACGCTGCTTTGATAGCGATCACAGCCCTGTCACGCGATCGGTGTTCCTCAGGCGGTGCGCTTGACGCCCACCAGCGGACCATGAAGTCAATCGAGGAAGAATTGAACTCAGTTGCATAGACCTCTGCTTCTCGCTTCGCCTCGGGATGATTAATGTCTCTAACAACGTTCTCGATGATCTGCTTTGCCGTAGCAACGTCTTCGCCATACGCGACGCCGACAACGATGGATATCCGACGCAGATCTCTATCAGTAAGGATTTCGACGGGGTTTTTGAATAAAAAGCTGTTTGGAACAATGACAAGTTCGCCCGAGCGCTTGCGCAAAAAAGTGTCACGGATCGAGATCTCCTCGACCCTGCCGCGCAGAGCTTCGCATACGATATCATCGCCAATGCGCATAGGTTTGCGAAGTAGGATGAGAAAACCTGCGAGAAAATTCTCGAAAATGTCTTTGAAAGCTAGGCCGATGGCGATGGAGCCAATGCCGAGACCTGCAACAAGATTTGTCGGAGTAAGATTAGGAAACACGACGGTTGCGGCAACAAGAAGGCCTACGATCCAAATGATGAGGCGCACAATCGTGCTGATGGCGGCCAAAAGTGACGGCCGTGTTTTTGACCGCGTCAGCAGTCTCTTTGTAATCAGGCCTGCAAACTGCGCTATGGCCCATGTCAGGACTAGAATGACGACGGCGACCAGAATGTTTGGCAGCAGCGCGATGAACTCCTGGGTAAAGGTCGCGATCTGCTCACGCAGGATTTGAATAGGTTCCAATTCTTTGTCCATTCGCTTTTCAGTCTAACATGAGATGAAAAGAGGGCTTACCAGCCGCCTATGTCGTGGATCTCGGCCCAGCGAAAAACCAGATTGTAAAGCCTAGAATTGGAAGCACAATCACCAGAAGCGACCACAGCACCTTTTTACCCGCTGATGCGCTTGATCCGACTATCGAAACGAGAGCCCAGATGTCGAGGGCGAGGATGATAAGACCGCCAATACCTGTGAGTTCAAACATGCGAGCCACCCTATGTTTTTGTCATCCTAAGTAAACGCACGGGCGGTGCGCTGTCCACCGAGGATCGAGGCTGGATTCACAAATGCGGATGGCACAGACGTGGACGGGTTCATCAGCTTTTCGCTGAGTGTCCAGAATCGGCGCAAGTCGCGCATGGGGCATTCGCTGGAGAACCATCTGGCGGCTGTTTTGCGGGCGCATAACATCCGGCACGTCCGGGGTGCCTTGACCGAGCATAACCACAAGCCGGATTTCCTCTTTCCCGATCTGGAAACCTACCAGGCAGCTCCAGCAGAAGGCGATCCGCGCCTGACGATGCTGGGGGCCAAGTCCACCTGCAAGGACCGCTGGCGGCAGGTTCTGGCCGAAGCCGAGAAGATCAGCCGGAAACACCTTCTCACACTGGAACCCGGGATTTCAGAGCCACAGACCAACCAGATGGAGGCGTCCAGCCTTCAGCTTGTGGTCCCCTCCCCCGTTCACAACAGCTACACCGATGCGCATCGCGGCTGACTCTGGTCTGTTGGGGACTTCATCGGCGAAGTGCGGAGACGTCGAACGTAACCCATAACAGATAACACTTACCGTCTCCTGCCGTCGATTTCGGCGGTGTCCGGTATACTGATGCCGCCTGCGCGGAGACATTCATAAAGCAGCTCTTTCTTTGTTAAGCCGCGCTTGCTGGCCTCGCGCGCGAAAGCATCCTTGATCGGCTCCGGCACGTTTGTGAAAGAAAATTGGACCCGTGGAGCGTCCTTGAGAGCAGAAGATTTTGCTTTGCTGACACTCGGCAGCGGCGCGGCCAGCTCCTTCAGCTTCCGTGAACCACCTTCATCTTCCAGATCATCATCGAGATTTACGCTGACTTTGGCCATGAACTACTCCTGTAGAAACTGAGAAGGCCCCTGCCCTGCAAATCGGCAAGCACTGACTTTACGGATCGACGCGCTGATCCCTGTGGTGACTGACCCGTTGAGGTCATTTCCTTGAAGCCGGTTCGATGCGCGCACATTGCGTTGAGGCGCGGTACGCTCTGCGCATCAAGTGCATCCGTGATCGCTTGCGTGATATTGGTATTTGTATCAACGTCCATCATCACCACGAGCGCCGCGATGTCCTTTTCCATTGTCTCTGCAACACTTTGAACATGGGAATAGGTGCGCTTCGCACCCTTGGCATCCGCCTCATTTGCCTTGGAGGGGATCAAGATCAGATTGGCGGCCGCGATAGCGTGCATTGCCATGGCCGACTTGAAACCGGCCGTATCCACAAAGATCGCGTCATAGGCGGGTTCAGCCTTCTTCAGAGCCTTAACTGTCGGGATCAGCTTTTCGTCGTTCTCTTCGTAAAGCCAGTCAAGGTCCGTTTCATCCTTCTTGGCCCACGCTTCCAGATGCCGTTGCGGGTCTGTGTCGATCACCGCGATCCTCGCGCCATCTTCGACCATGAGGCTCGCCAGAGCCGTCAGCAGGGTGGTTTTCCCTGCGCCGCCTTTTTCCTGAACTACGCTGATAACCTGCGTCATCTTCTGCCCTCAATTTTCGAAACCCATAACAGGCAACACATAACAGTCAACTATTAACAGATAACAGGCAGCAGTTATCTAATACCTGTTATCTTTTATGGAGCCCTGCCTTTACGCTCATACCATTTGCGGCAGAACCCAATGAAAGCGCCGTCTGGATGGCGTGGTGGTTCGCTCATCCACATCCGCCATTCCTGTTCGAGGAAGTAGACATCCCATGTCGGAGCGGCTTCGCGCGCCTTTTCATATGCTTCTGGAGACAACCGAACGGATATCTCCGAAGAGATCGAAGGAGCGTCCCCGTATATGTCGAGGAATTCGGGCTTGGGTGAGACCTCAAGCACATCATGCAATAACCTGAAGCTGTAATCAGGCATGTGAGACTGGTCTGCGTCGGCCTTGCAGATCGCCTTCACCAAGCGCTTGAACTCTTTGGGTGTGGAAGTCGAGCCGGTCTTGTGTTGTAGCTTGTCGAGGCCGATCCGCCAGACATCCTGCTTCCCGCAGTGTTTTCTAGCCAGCTCATACAGACGCCGTTCCAAGGGCTTCCGAAGCTGAAAATACGCCTTGTTGAGCGTCAGAACATTCTTGTTTTCGATGGCTTTGACAAGCCAGTCCCCCATCTCCAGTTCCACGCTGAGAAGGCGGCCGGTAGAATCTTCCTTGACGATCCGGGCATCAGTGATGAACGAGATTGATCGCCATTCGCCGATACCGTGATCGTGGATATTGGTTTCGATCTGGGTGAACTGAAGGCGAGTGAGGGCGCGCCGAAGGGTTGCGTAAGCCTGCCCAGTGGTATGCCGATTCGTGGCTTTCAAAAGGTCGTGCGCAGAGATTCTGACACGGCGGCCGATTTCCTGACCTTCGTTCTTCGCAGCCATAAGTTGGCTGAGCACGTAAATCAGAATGTCGCGGTCGAAGACATTAGCGCGGCCTTCTTCAGCCGCTGGTGTGATCTTCACCTTTACATTGCCCTGCTCATACTCGAACGCCGCGAGGTCTTTTTTCACCGAAAGCGAGAACAACGGATGCTCCATCGAGGCACGGTCGCTCTTGGGGGTCGCATCGAGAATGTCACATACGAACAGGTCCGGCTCAGTGTGCCGCCGCGGGAGCAAAGCTGTCCGTTTACGAGGCCGCGCCATTATTCGATACTCTACCCACTGTTATTCGACAGTCTGCCCACCAACGGCGGGTCATTGATCGATACTCTACACACCCATCTTCGCTAGTCTACCCACCATCTTTCGATACTCTACACACCAACGACATGAAAAAAGCCGAATTCATAGTTTAATTTTAAATGCTTACGAGCGGGCCGATTCTCGTAACACCTTCTATAACACATATATAACACACAGCTTCGCAGCCCGAACTGACCTGCTGCCACCTTGGACCTCGACATCCCGCCACAAAAACGCCCCTCACCTTTGCAGGGGAAGGGCGCTCGGAGACATTTCCGTTCACGGCCATCGGCGTCCCCGCCTATGCCGCGAAGCAATCCTACCACGTCATCTTTGTTCCACAAATATCCCGGAGGTGAATGCCCCTTCGGGGCAGAGGAGGCTGAGAATAGGGGAAAGCGGCAGATCGAGCGCTTCCCCTCATTCATTGTAGCGGACGCAGATCGTGGTGCCGGTGGTGGTCATTGTCCAAGTATACCCGACCATCAACTGACATGTGTACTTGTTGGTGGCTAAGAGCCAAGGCAGCGTAACCGTCATCGCCAGAGTGAGGAAGAGCGCAGCCAAACCAAACAGGGGCCACCGCGATTTCCACTGATCGAGCAGCTTTTCCCGTTCCCAGAGTTGGCGAAGTGCAATCGATTTGTCTTCTTCAGCTTTCGCCAGAACGTCCCGCGCCCTGTTTGAAGCCTGAAGTAGATCGACGCACATCTGTCCCATGCGCACGAGATTGTCGTTGATCTTTCCGTCAATCGTTGCGCCGACCAGCTCGCCATATCGTTTGGGATCGGTTTGTTCTGCGGCAAGGAACGTGGCGGAACGGACTTCGGCGAGTGTTCCATCAAGGTCTTTCAGAACTTTGGTCTGCGCATCGACGCGATCCGATGTGCGCGCCACGACCTTTGACATCAGCTCGACGGTTTCACGCAGCTCGTCATCGAATGGCGGGGTAGGGGAGGGGGTATCGTCAGACATGGCGGCTCCTTTCCGGGGCTCAGGCGGCGCCCTACGGGACAAAGAGCCCTCGGAACTCGGGATCGGCGTAATAGCGCAGCTTTTGGGCCAAGGCGGATGTCTGGCCCTGGACGCGCAGGAGCTGCACGTTGGGCGGCATCTGCATGATTTCGTCGGGCGTCAGCAGATCGCGGCCGGTGAGGTGGTTCGAGAAGCTGGGGCCGTCGCCAGGCTTGAAGCTGTCGGTCTGGAAGCGGGAGGTTTCCTGGCCGATCATCTGGCTCAGCCATTTGGCGGTTTCGAAGTCGTTCACGCCGAAGACCTGTTGCACCCCGGCATTGGCGATGAAGGTGTTTGCCCGGTCGCCGTAGAGATCGCGAAGCTGGCTCATGTCCTGCAGGATCGGCCAGAGCTGAAGCCCGTAGCCCGCCATCAGCCCCATGGCGCGCTCTACGGCCTCTAGACGGCCCAGAGCGGCAAACTCGTCCAGAAGGAAGAGGGTAGGACTGTTGAGCCGCTGAGAGGCGCTCTGAGCGCACACAGAGGCTTCAGCGTCCCGTGCAATGTCCTGGAGGGCCTGAGAGACCAGAAGGCGCAGCCAGCGGCTGTAGGCGTCCATCCGGTTGGGAGGCAGTACCAGGAACACGGAGGTGATCCGGTGGCGCAGATCGGAGAGGGCGAAGTCTGAGCGCGCCAGACACTTTGCGATCCGGGGCGAGTCCAGGAAATGCGTGTGGCGTTGTGCGTTCGACAGCACCGAGGCGGCTTCCCGATCCGCCTTGCCGAGGAAGCGGTTGGCTGCGCGGGCGATCAGCCCGCCTGCCTCGTCGCTGTCCTGCATCAGCTCCAGCAGCGCCCGGAGATTTTCCGGGGGCAGGGTGAGATATTCCCGGACGGTGGCGAGCGACCGGCGGTCACGATCCTCGTGGCAGACGCAGAACATGATCAGCCCGCCGAGGATGGCCTTGGCCTCCTCGTTCCAGTGCGCTTCCGTCACCTGTCCCGGCGGGTCCATCACAAGCGCTTCTGTCAGGGAGGCCGCATCCTCGCCCAGATCGAGGCTACCCGGGGTCAGCCGGTCGAGCGGGTTGTAGGCGGCGGATGGATGGCCGCTGACCTCAAAGGGATCGAGAACGTGGACCGTCCCGAACCGCCGCCGGGCTTCTCCGGCGATCCGGGCATTCTCGCCCTTTGGGTCGATGACCAGAACCGAGCGTTCCGCCGCCAGCAGGTTCGGGATCACGGTGCCGACGCCTTTCCCGGCGCGTGTCGGGGCGAGGGTGATCAGATGGGCAGGACCGTCATAGTGCAGCAACCGCCCGGTGTGCGGATTGCGCCCGATCAGAAGTCCGGCATCGTCTTGCCCTTTGCTCCGCTCCAGCTTCTTCAGCTCCTTGCGGTTCGCAAACCGGGCGGAGCCGTGGCTGTCACCGGTCAGACTGAAATAGGCATCGGCACCGGAGGCCATGCGCCAATACTGAAACCCGAACACAGCGCCAATGAGCATGAAGGGACCAAATACTAGCCATTGCCAGGCGCTTTCACCGGGCGGCTGGTCGAAGAAGGCGAAGATGAACGGCGTGGCCACAAGTGTTCCGAGCATCGCTCCGAACAGGACAGCACCGATCAACCATCCGAGCATGATGGGCGTGAAGATCAACCGACCGAAGAAGCGGAACAGCCCCCCGAAGACGAGCATCACGCTCCGCATCAGGACGCGCCATCATCGGTAGGGGCAGGGGCGTCCCATTCTGCGAAGGCTTTGCGATCCTGTTCACGGGACAGATTGCGGATCAGCCGGTCGAGCATGGCGGCGGCATTGGAATCCCGTTCCGCCAGGTCCATGAGCGCCCCGCCCAGGATCACCTTGCGGCGTGTATCCAGCTTGCGCTGTCTGGTGGCTTCCCGGTTCTTCAGAGCCTGTAGGCGGGCCTTGGCCTGGGCATAGCGTTTCTCGGCGCGTTCAAGCTCAGTCTCGGCCAATTCGGGAATCCACTTCAAAAAGGGCAGGTGTAAAGGTTAGGCTTGCCACAACCATCGGTAGCGCTTACCCGTAGGCCTGTAAAGGACAAGGGCGCACTTATGCAAACTCTACACCTACGGTTTCGAGATTTGCGTGCGATCTCTTTGGGGCTAAGCCCCAGCCGATGGCAGACCCGTTCGATGCGGCGTGCATCGAAATGGGAGACGGCATCGCCTCTCCCAAACCCTCTACGACCAACTTGCGCAGTTGGATGGCGTCTCGCACCGCGGCCCCCCGTGGGCATCCCGTGCCCCGTGGACGGGGCTGGATTGCCGGGGGTGCCGCGCTTGCGGGCTGCGCGGATCGTCGGACCTGTCGGTGACGATCCTTGCCGGGTTTGCCTCCGGCAAACCGCCAGTGATCTGCCCCCATATCCCGCCCCCCATGCGGCTGGGGATCTGGGGGCAGATCACTGGCAAGCCCGCGCCTCAGAGAGCCAGAGGCTCACTTCAGGTGGGCTGTCTTTTCCACTCGCTCCGCGCCGGGTCAGGGCGCGATTCATCGGGGAAAAGACGGCTGACCCAGTGGCCCATGTTGGGGCATGGTCCGGGGTCAGCAGCGGCGCACTTTGTCGTCGTTCACGTCACGGTCGAGAGTAGGGCGATGGCCAGCTACCACCTCTCCGTGAAGACGATCAAACGCAGCGCCGGGCGCTCGGCCACGGCGGCGGCGGCCTATCGTGTCGGGGAGCGCATCGAGTGCCAGCGTGAAGGACGCGTCCACGATTACACCCGCAAGCAGGGCATCGAGGAGATCTTCATTCTGACCCCGAAGGACGCTCCGGACTGGGCCACGGACCGGTCCCGCCTCTGGAACGAGGTTGAGGCCAGCGAGACCCGCCGCAACTCCGTCACCGCCCGCGAATGGGAGCTGGCCCTACCGTCCGAGATCACCGCCGAGGACCGCTCGCAGATCACCCGCGACTTTGCCCAGGAGTTGGTCAGCCGCTACGGCGTTGCCGTCGATGTGGCGATCCACGCACCGCACCGGGAAGGCGATCAGCGCAACCACCATGCCCATGTGCTGACGTCCACGCGCAAGCTGGAAGCGGACGGCTTCACGGCCAAGACCCGCGTGCTCGACTCCGCGAAGACCGGCGGCGTCGAGATAGAACAGATGCGCGGCCTATGGGCTGAGTTGCAAAACCGAGCGCTGGAGCGGGCAGGGGAGGTGGAACGCGTCGATCACCGGTCGCTCGAAGCGCAGCGCGAGGCGGCGCTGGAGCGGGGTGACGAGCTGACGGCGGAGGAGCTGGACCGTGACCCCGAGCTAAAGCTGGGGCCAGCAGCGAATTCCATGGAGCGGCGCGCGAAGGTGATGGCCGAGCGCCAGGGCCGGGAATACAAACCCGTCACTGAACGCGGGGCCGTGGTCCACGCTGCCCGCCAGGCCCGCGCCGCGTTCCGCGAAATGCGCGAGCGTCTGGACATTGCGCGGGAGACTTATGGGGCCGAGCGCGAGGCGGGGCAGGGACGTGTGTCCGCAGGTCTGGCTGCGCTACGGGCCGCAACCGCGAAAGACCGCGACCGAAACCCGGAGGATTTCCGGGAGCGGCTGGCGCGCGTTGTGGACAGGTCACGGGACCAGGACGACACGCCCAAGCCTGAAGGCCGCAATTATGCGCGGGAGCGACTGAAAGAGATCATGGAGAAAGACGCCGGGCGCGATGGCCAGTCGGCGGTTCACAAGCTCGACGGTCACAGCGAGTTTGATCTGGGCGAGGACACAGGACGTGAGGCGCGTAAGCCGTCCGTCAAAGAGCGCTTGAAAGACGTTCTGAACAAGCCGCGTGAAAAGCTGGAGGTCGAGGACGAACGCGACCAGGAGAAGGAACAGGAAGTCGAGAAAGATCGGGATATCGACCGTGATCCGGGCCTCAGTCACTGACAAGGCGATGTGAAGTCGTTTCTCCGTTCGTCATGGGAATGCTCGCTTGAGAGAAGCCGACACCGACCAGAAACGAAATCACGCCGGTGGCCGTCTTGAATTCACGGACCTTGATCGCATTCTGTGTCACTCGCGTCCTGGCAGTGACAAGGATTTTCTCGTTTCCGTCCTTGCCAACAGTCCGCATGATCCACAGACCGTACCAGCTTGGACCCTTGCGTTCAGGATCGGCTTTGCACAGCACTTCGACCGTGTGGCCCTCCTCGGCAAGCGCCCGAAGGCCTTGTTCGGTGGTCACGTTTAGTTCGATTTCAGCCGTCTGGTTCATAGCGCATATCAACAGAAACAATGATGATATTCTTCTGCCCGAATCTAACCAAGGCATCAATCGTATATTATCGGGCAGGGAATGGCTCGATAGAGTTCAGTGATCCCGGCAATGTGCCGGTCTCGCTTTGAGCGATAGACAAGGCAGGGGATCGACGGGCTGACGCCCGCTCACCCCCACCCTGACAGTTTCCAAATCCTGTTGATCCGCCTGCCATCCTGGCAGGTCCGAGAAAACCGGCAAGCGCCGCCTTTGGCGTCGGTTCCGGTCGAGAATTCCGGTTCCTCCAACGCGCAGGCGCGCGGTTCCCTCCCAAATTCACGCCCTCCACCCGGTTGTCACGGCCCCGCCAGGCCGCAGGACGGGCTTTGCCCTTACCTGCTCTGCCCTTCGGACTGCATGGGCATTCCAAAGATCAGAACAGGAAGGCCCGCCCACGGCGGAAAGGGGGAAGAGACCCGGCCCGCGTAACGCGAAGGAGGGTCACAAATGACCGCAGAGAAGTTTGACGTTTATTCCCATGTCACCAACCAGATTATCGCGCAGATCGAGGCGGGAACGCCGCCCTGGCGCAAGCCGTGGACCGGTGGCGGGGTGTCTGTCAGCTTGCCGGAACGGTTCAACGGCGAGGCTTATCGGGGCATCAACATCCTGATGCTTTGGGCAACCGCGATGGCCAAGGATTACAGCTCAGCCCGCTGGATGACGTTCAATCAGGCCAAGCAGCTTGGGGGCCATGTCCGCAAGGGTGAGAAATCCGCAACCGTGGTAAAATACGGCACCGTCGAGCGCGAGGACGAGAACGGCGAAGAACGCCAGATCTCCTATGCCAAGGCCTACCGCGTGTTCAATGCCGACCAGATCGAGGGCTTGCCCGCTGAATTCTACATTCTACTCGATCCGCCCCGTGATCTTGACACCGTGGCCGACACCGAGCTGGAGGCGTTCTTTGCCGCGACCGGCGCGCAGATCGACACGACAGAGGAGCCGCGCGCGTACTACAATATCAAGACCGACCGCATCCACATGCCACCGATTGGCACGTTCCATCGAGCGGCAGGATATTACGGCACCTTGGCGCATGAGCTGACCCATAATGCCGAGGTTCGGATTATGCCGCGCCGATCCTCACTGACAGCTGCACAGTGGGAAGATCAGCGCGGTGTGTCGGCATAATTCAGAGCGCTTCCAAGAACGATAAGAGCTCGTCACCCGGCCGGTATCGTCCAGTCTTCTGATCAACCGGCTTTGTCAGAGCCATCGCCCGTTCCTTTAGTTCGATATCGGCATGGATGTAGACCTGTGTCGTCTCAATCGACTCATGGCCCAACCAAAGCGCGATGATTGTTCGATCCACGCCGCTCTGCAGAAGCTGCATCGCGGCCGTGTGGCGAAGAACATGGGGCGTAACGCGCTTCAATCTGAACGTCGCATTTTCAGAGGCAGCGGTGGCCGCATGCTTCCGAACGATCCTTTCGACTGCATCGCGGCTTAAAGGCTTACCGCGGATCGTCGCGAACAGTGGATCGTTTGGCTCGGCGCCAATTTGAGCAAGCCACGCCCGCAACGCTTCCCGACTATCTGCACGGAGAGGGGTCGCGCGTTCTTTTCTGCCTTTGCCCATGCATCTGAGATGCGCTCCGGTTCCGAGCTCGACATCGCCGATGCGCAAGCTGATCAGTTCCGATACGCGCAGGCCAGTTTGCAGCAGTGTAAGCAGCAGAACCCAATCGCGCCACCCGAACCACGTCGACTGGTCAGGCGCCTTCAGCAACAATTCCATTTCGCCTCGGTTCAGGAAGTCCACGACACGTTTTTCGTGCCGCTTGGATGGCATAGCCAGCACCTTCTGGCAGTGATGCAGCAAATGGGGTTCACTGCCCGCGACGTATTTGAAGAACGAGCGAATGGCCGCAAGCCGTGTGTTCCTGCTTCGGGCGCTGTTGCCGCGTTCATCCTCACAGAACGTTAAGAACCGACCGACAATATCAGCATCGATATGAGCCACATGCAGGTCAGTCGGCGGTAGTTTGGTCTCTGCTGCCGCGTATTTCAACAAGAGCCTGAAGGTGTCGCGATAGCTGGCAATCGTGTTCGGACTCGCCTGCATCTGGGTCAACAGCCGCTCCGTGAAGAACCGCTGCACGTAGGCAGCAAAGGGATAGGTCGCGATCATGACGTGCCCTCCAGAACGCGCTGCTCGGCGTGTGCCGCGGCAAGCTGCATCAGTTCGGGCACCGCCTCGATGTACCAGAATGTGTGCTTTGGCTCAGAATGGCCGAGGTAAGTGCTGAGCTTGTACATTTCGGCTTCGATGTCCCGGCCATCCCGGAACCAGTCCAAAATGGTGTGAACGGCAAATGTGTGCCGCAAGTCATGGATACGTGGCCCGTGGCCATGTCTGTTGAAGGCTTGCGGTGACCGAAGCCCGATGTTCTTGCTGACCTGCGCGAAGTTGTAACGTGCCCCACAATCTCCTGCTGGTTCACCATCTTCCTTGATAAAGAACATGCTCGATTCTTGCGTTACCAAACGATCTCGCAATTTTGCGTAGCCAGCCAGCCGATTGGCCGTGTCATTGTTGATGGGAAGTTGCCGGTCTTTGCCATTTTTTGTGTTTCTGAGTGTGAGTAGGGTTTGGACCAGATCGACGTCATGTCGTTCCAGGGATAAAGCTTCGTTCACGCGCATGCCCGTCACCGCGATCAAACCGAACAGGGTCTGCCAAAGAGCGCCGCGGAGACCATAAGGTGACGGTAGCTGACCAGCTTCTGCAACGATTTCTGCAATCTGGATCGGTGCGTAAATGTATGGCACCCGCCTTCGATATCGCCCGGTGACAAGCTGACTGGATGGAACCTCGGTCTGGTCATCGTGCTCTGCAAGCCAGAAGGCAAACCTGCGCACCATACCAAGGCGATGAGCCCATGTGTTGTTATCCGCACTGCCGTAGTTCGCCTTCCAATCGAGGAACAAGGGCGTCGAGATGCATTGGAACCCGTTCTCATCGCCAAACCTCGTGAACTTGCGCAACACGCGCTCGTCAAATGAGAGATCAAACCCCATCGAACGTCGAAGGGCGAGGTATTCGTCAAGTCGTTGAGTAAGCGTCTTCATTGTGCGTCTCCCGAGACGGGCCAAGGCCGCGAGATGGAGCGCAAGGCATCCACATCATGTTGCGCGTAAATCGTCGTTGTCAGCGGGGAACGGTGACGCAAAACGTCGCCGATCTCGGCCAGTGATGCTCCCTTTCGCAGCATATCAGTCGCGAGGCTGTGCCTGAGAATGTGGCTACCGACGTAGGCTTGTGGTGGACTGATACCAGTTGCGTCATAGGCGTCGCGCAATATCCAGCGCAGGATTTGGGCATCCTTGAACCGCTTGAACGGCGGTTTCACCGATACGAATAGGGCACGGTCCGGGCCGCGACGTTCATTCTTGATGTAATCGACAATCGCCTCGCCTACTTCTGCCGACATGGGCATCCGATCATGCAACTGCCGTTTCCCACGGATAAGGATTTCACCGGCGCGCCAGTCGGTGTCGTCCAGTTCAATGGCCGTAACTTCCGGTGCCCGAAGGCCCAGACGCGCAATTAGCATCAGCATCGCATAGTTGCGCCGACCGGTTTTCTTGTGGTCGCGCACGACCTCTATGAGGCGGTTTACCTCCTCTGGCTCAAGGTATCTCGGAACACCTGTCGGTTTTGGTTGTTTTGCCTTCGGCACAGCACTGCTTAGATTGCGTTCCGTTTTGCCGCTCCAGAACAAGAACTGGAAGAGATTGCGCAGATGCGACGGGCCGGTTTTGTCACGCGGCGCGTTTTGCGCCTCCCGCAAGCGAAGAATGAAGCCCGAGATATCGTCGGGCATGATGCTGTTCAAATCGCCCAGATCGGGACCAAACTTCGCAGTCAGGAACCGGTCGTAGAACCGCAGACAGTGGTAGATGGTGTCCGTGGACAGGCCTCGTTGATCGCGGAGGTAGGTTTCGTATTCGCGTTTCAGTACTGCCCTTGGCGACATGTCGAGCGGTGGAACTGGACGCACAGGGGCAGATGCGTTCTCGATCAAATAGTCCCTGAACCGGTTCAGACGGTACAGGCAGTGCTTCTTGTCCTTCGCCGACGCAGCCTCGACGATCGGGGCTGCAAGATTGTCCATGATTTCATCTGTAAGGTCAGCAGGACTGAGCTTGACCGACAATAGGGCTTCCCAAAGAGCTAAAGCATTCGACTTGTACTTGACGACTGAGCCCTTGCTATATCCCTCGTCTTGGATGCATTCGCCGAAGAGCTCGGCATGGTTGATCAGGCTTGGCAGAGGTTGGACTCTGCGAGATGGTTGAGATTTCATAAGCATTCCCTTCAATTGGTTGAAGGTTGTGCTTATGGCAGATCAACAAAGCAGACGCTCATAGGCCCATGCCTAAACTACAGGATGCGGGACGAAGCAGTCATTACCAAAGTTATGCAACTTCCGCGTGGCTTGCCATCTGCTTGGACTGTCGCCGACGGCTAATCATCTTCCGCTACGGATTGTGCACCGCCCGAAGCTCTCGGCATTGTTTCTGTAAGGATGGACTCCAACAGGTCGATGAATGCGCGCAAGCGAGCGGAGACGTGGCGACGTGAAGGATAGACGATGAAAATACCGGACGCCGGACCCTGCCATCTGTGCATGATTTGAACCAGCGCCCCTTGGTTCAGAGCGTCTGCGGCCACAAGAGCCGGGATCAACGCGATGCCACCGCCGGCAATGGCCGCCTCGCGGACGGCGTGTAGCGAACCCAGGGTGATTGTACTTCGCGGTTTCAGATCAGCCCGCCGGTCACCATTTTCCAGTAACCACGGAACCGGAGCACCGCGCGGCGCGAACGAGATCGTCCGCCAATCCAAAAGGCTTTCCGGCTCATCCGGCAAAGTCCGTTCCGCAATAACATTCGGACTGGCGACCAGGATCGTGTGCGACCATGCCAGAGGTCGGGCGATACAGTCGGAATCCGGCAAGGGTCCGATACGGACAGCACAATCGAACCCGTCGTCGATCAGATCGGAACGCTGGTCAGTGAAGACAACATCGATTTCCGTCTCGGGCCAGCGTGCGGTGTAAGAAGCCGCAAGCCCGCCCAGCAATTCCTGTCCCAACATCATCGGGACGGAGACACGCAGCCGGCCGCGTGGCTCCAAGCTGCGATCCCGCATCAACCTCTCAAGCTCATCCGCTTCGGCGGTTAGTTGGAGCGCGCGTGGCAGAAGCAATTCGCCATCCGGCGTCAGGCGCAACTTTCGCGTGCTGCGTTCGAGCAAGCGAAGATCAAATGATGCCTCAAGCATCTGGACGCGTTTCGATAGCGTCGACCTCGGTACACCCGTCTCTTCCGACGCAGCGGCAAACGACCCCGCGCGGACAACTGCGACGAAATCTTTAAGCTCTTCGATATTCATACCCTATAATCCAATATTTTGGATGAAGATGTCAAATTTCCCATACTAATCCAATAAAGCGAACAGAGATAGATATACGGTATTGTTTTTATCGGAGGCTCCAATGAACCAAGCACACCCCATCATCGGCATCATCATCGGCATCATCGTCGGCAGCACGCGGCCCGGTCGGAACGCACTGGCGGTCGCAAAATGGGCAACCGAAATTGCGGGGTCTCGTACCGACGCTTCATTCGAGATGATCGACATTGCCGATTTCGGCCTGCCCCTGCTTGACGAACCGTTCTCGGCGCTTGCATCGGCGCGGATGGGCAGGGAGTACACTCAGCCGCATACCAAAAGATGGTCGGATACGATTTCGCGTTTTGACGGATATGTCCTGATCGCACCCGAATACAACTTTGGTATTCCCGCCGCCCTTAAGAATGCGCTCGACTATCTTCACGCGGAATGGAACGACAAGGCGGCTGGCTTCATAAGCTATGGGTCGAACGGCGGCGTGCGTTCAACCGCGCAGCTACGCCTAGCTCTGGCCGAATTGAAGGTCGCAACAGTCGTTCCAGAGGTCGGCATGTCGCTTTATACCGATTTCGA
>NZ_CP045323.1 GCF_009363255.1 Roseivivax sp. THAF197b
GGCTGGAACCTCGATCCCGTTCCCGGCTCGCACGGTCGGTAAGATCGCCTTCCCGTTCTGGCCGGGTTTCTTCCCGAACCGCGGGGGCTGTCAGGCCAAGGTTCATCTCGTGACGCTCCACCTCTGCCGGGGCTTCCTGCGGCCAGCAGGTCCGATCTTCGATCTGGGGAACATCAGGCCGCAGCATGTTCTTCACCGCAGCTTCCATCCTCGCCATGAACGCCCCGCACTTCGCCACCACTGCCGCTAAGTGCATCCGGTCGGACAGGCTGGGGAAGAGATCGCGCCCGGCCTCATACCGATCACCCATATTTTCCCGGAGTCCCACACCGCAACGATGAGCCGTGTCATAGATCCGTTCTGCCCCGGATCTGATTGCCTCGATGAAGGGCCAGGGATCGGTGCTGGCGTCTCCACCAACCCGATCCAGCGTCAGAGCGCCCCTGGGAGGCTCGTAGGAGCTTCCTTCGGCCCTGTGGCGGGTAATCTCCCCCTTGAGCGCCAGAAGGCCGCTCAGGGCCTCTGTCTGGCCCTCTGAGAGGTCTGTGTCCCTGATGGCGTCCCACAGGCCCTCAGAGGGCGCTCTGACGCTCTCACGGGCCTTGTCCATGACCGCACCATAGGTTTCCGGGGACAGGTGCTGGCGCTGCGTGATTTCCTTGCGGGTGCCGCGCACGATTTCGCTGTCCAGATTCGTGCGGCACCAGTCGGCCCAGGACGTCTGCAAGGCGGAGTATTCGTTCCGCTCGCCCGTGGCCTCCTTCAGCTCGCGCAGGGCCTTGTTGGTCGAGATCACCGGCTTGCCCCGGCTTTCCCGAACGGGGGAGACCAGAACATCGACCACGGCCCCGCCCTTCTCATCGAGATCGAGGCGTGTGGCGATCACCGATCCCTCGCCGCCCCAGCTCTCGGCCCATGCCTTCGCCTGGTCGAAGAGCTGGCGGTTATGCGGGTTGTCGGGGTCGTGCAGGTTGCCGGCCTTTTCCACCCATTCCGGCGAGACCACGCAGATGGCCTGCAAGCAGAGCGGCGAGCCTTTCCGTTCGCCGGCCCCCAGCTCGGACTTGTGGGCCTTGAAGGCGGCGAGATAGTCCCGGTCGTTCTCGGCCTTTGACCAGGCAAGACCGAAGCCGGGTTCCGCATCGTCCCGGACCCGGGCCTTGCCGGTCTCGTCGTGACGCTGCGCATGGAGGGACGCCCCGCGAAGCTGGGCGATACTGGTGAACTTGTTGACGCGGATCGCTGCCTTGAACATGGGACGGTGATAGCGGAGAGCGACAGAATTGTCATTTAAAATGACAACCCACTAGGCAATTCTCTTCGAGCCGCTCCGCTAATTGCCGTTGGGCCGGAGGCGCTGCGCCCTCCTGGACCTCCCGCCGGAAGCCGCCCAGGGGGCGGCTGCGCACCATCCCGCCCCTGCCATGTGGGGCCGGTCGGAATGGTGCGCGGAGCCAGCTCGGACCGGAGACCTCCGAATATCGGAGGGCCGGGCTGGCGGCGGAGATCACGTAAAACCATGCTTGAAAATGGATAATTACTATACCATATTTACGCATGAATTTTGAGTATGACCCCGCCAAAAGTGCCTCGAATCTGTCGAAGCATGGCATCGACTTCGATCAGGCACAGGCCCTTTGGGATGACCCGTGGATGCTCGAAGCGCCCGCCAAGACCGAGGATGAACCGCGCTTCATCTCGATTGGGAAGATTGAGGGCAAGCATTGGGCGGCCGTCTGGACACCGCGAGGTGATGCGGTGCGGATCATCTCGGTGCGCCGCGCCCGAAAAGAGGAGATCAGCTACTATGAAGGCAACTGAGTTCGACAAGAAATTCGACGCCGGTGAGGACGTGAGCGATGCAATCGACTGGTCCCAGGCGCGGCGCCCGAACGACCAACCCAAGCGCGTGAACGTGGATTTCCCGGCGTGGGTCGTGGAGGGCCTGGACAAGCAGGCTCGGCATCTGGGCGTGACGCGGCAATCGCTGATCAAGCTATGGATTGCCGAACGGCTCCAGTAGGTTCATCGAATTTAGCGATGAGTGCCTGCGGTCCGCCCCCTAATGACCGTTTTCAGCCCGATGTGCTTGATGCTGCGGAGGCTATCAACGGCAGCTTTTCACCGAGTAACCAACAGGTTAACCTAGAGACATCTTTTTTAGTTACAGCGAGGACGACATGAACCGATCAGATGCACTTTTCCCCTCACTCTTGCAGAGTAACAAAGTCAATCGTGCTCTTTGGTTTGCCATGTTGGCGATCACAGGGTCGATTGTGATTGCCATATCGGCCAAGGTTAAAGTTCCCATGTGGCCTGTCGATATGTCACTCCAAACGTTGGCGATCTTCACCATCGCCGCAGTGTTCGGTTTGAAGCTAGGGATGGCCACTATTCTTCTCTATCTGGCCGAAGGGGCAATGGGGCTTCCCGTGTTTCAAGGAACACCGGAGCGGGGCATCGGCATCGCATATATGATGGGTTCAACCGGAGGCTACCTGCTTGGCTTTGTAGCCATGACGGTAGTTACTGGATGGGCGGCTGATCGCGGATGGTGGAGAAGCCCCTTCAAGATCGGAGCAGCAATGCTTGTTGGTGAGGCAGTTCTGCTGATGCTGGGCACTCTCTGGCTAATGTATCTGTTCGGCTTTGCTCAAGGTATCGAGTATGGCATCGGGCCGTTCATTGTATCTGACATACTCAAGCTGGCGTTAGCCGCTGGGATTGTGTCAGTTCTCGGGAACGTCGTGCGATCAAGGCTGCGCTAACAAACCTGGTAAATGTAATTCTTTGAGCTTTGTCGATGTGTTCGGCAAAGCTGCCATTGGTCAGGATCGCTTCCAAGGCCACCAAGAGCTGCGCTTTGGGCTGTTGTCGGCCAGAAGCGCCGTCACGCGGGTTTCGGAGCTGTCCAGGCGCTTCCGTAGATCGTTGATCGTGTCGGCCATCTGATCCTTCTGGGCTTCCAGCCCGTTGGCTCGCTCGCGGGCGACTGCCAGTTCTTTTTCCAGCTCAACAACACGGTCTATGTGATTGCCCTCAGGGGTAAATTTTGCCTGTTGCGTATCGTTGCTTTGCATGTGTTGCGCATCGCGTTGCGCAACAGTGGGCGGAAAAATCCGGTGCAACTCTGACGGATCAATCTCGTATGAGCCGCCATCGCCCTTACTAGCTGATATCTTTCCGCTTTTGATTGCCCTCTGGATTGTTGTCTTGTTCTTTCCGGTGGCCTTTGCGGCCTCTGAGAGTGAATATTTCATGCCGTTGCGCCTCGTTGCTTTTGCCTGTTGCGCAACAGGGTATCGCGTTGCGCGGCGCAACGCCAAGGGAACCTGATCGAAGCAGGGCTAGACCCGGCTAACGCAAGCTATCCTGCTTCCCGCAATAGGCCACAAAAGCAGCGCCCGCGTTCTTCGGTGGGTTGCCCTTGGCTGCTTCGCTCTTGGCGAATGCCAGCCAGTCCGAACGCAGGGCGTAGTAGTCCCGGCCCTTCTCCCTGGCGATGGTTCTCGCCTTGTCCTCGGCCCACCCCGGAAGCCTGATCTCGGGCAAGAGTTCGTTCTGCGGTGAGCGCGGGCGAAAGATCACCAGGTCTTCGGCGGTCAGCTCCATGCGATAGAACGGCGTGTGATCGTCCTCGATGATCTGGCGGATGTTCAGTCGGAACTTCTTCAGAGGGGCATTGCTGCCGGTCTTTTCCTGAAGCTTGGCGAGGCCGATCTGCCATTTCGGCTGGCCCCCGCAATGCTTGCGGCCGATCTCATACAGGCGACGTTCCAACGGGCGGCGCAGGCGGAAATAGTCATTTGAGATCGTCACGACCTCGTTGGCCTCGATCGCACGCATTAGCCAGTCAGAGAGAACAATTTCGCAGTAGTCGAGGCGGAAACGTTCGTCCGCTGTGCGGACAAAACCGCCCTCGTCAATCAAGCCGAAGATGCGGGTTTCGATCTTGTTTCCCGTGGCAATGTTGGTGGTGAAGGTGGTGCCGCGCAGGCGCTGAAATGCATGTTCAAGGCGGTTGTAGCCCAAGTTATTCGTTGGCCGGTTGGTCGCGATGAGCAATTCACGAGCTGAGAAGCGGACGCGTTTTCCAATCTTCTCGCCCCGGTTCTTCATGTCCATCAGCTGGCTAATGCAGAAGATCAGGATGTCCTTGTCGAAGATCGTGGGCAGGCCCTTGCCCGAGGGAATGATCTCAAGCTTGCTGGTCCCGCTTTTGTACACCAGATGGCGCATGTCTGGCTTGGTGGCGAGAGAGAACAGAGGATGCTCCATCGAAGCCATGTCATCCTTCGCCACGACATCGGAAATATCGAGGATGAAGAAGTCTTTTTGAGGATGTCTATCAGGTAACAACGCCATGGAATCTTCATAGCGGATATTCGCACTATCAGGAACCAAAAATTCGCACTATCGGGAACCCTCAGGCGTTCGCACCTTTCGGAACCAAAATTCGCACCTTTCGGAACCCAGGTTCGCACCTTTCGGAACCCTGTGGATAGTTTCCTTATATGGTGACAGTAGGTTAGGGGTGATTTTCGGACCCGTAACATACTCCGTAGGTAACACTATTAACACTAGGGTCAGAGACCGT